>NZ_VPBF01000002.1:0-182579 GCF_013418865.1 Acinetobacter sp. YH12117 | reverse complement strand
AGTCTTCACCACCGACATTCACAGTCACATCCGCTTCTGGGTTGTTTACTGTACCTGTAAGTGTTGTGTTTTCACCGTCGCCAGGAACAATCGGATCAATCGTCACGCTTGGTGCTTCTGGTGCAACTGGCGAATCTTTTGAAGATCCCCCATCGATCAGTGCTAAACCACCACCGACAAGACCACCTGCAATCCATGGCAACAGACCGAGATCTACTGGAGGTACAGGTAGTAGCAATTCAAGGCCTGAAAGTTCTTTAAAACTTACTACACCATCGGTCATGTCAAACCATAAGAAGGCACATTCATCATCTTCAAAAACTAAATCCGATGTTAATTGGTCTTCGTATTGAACAAAGAAGTTTTCAATGACGATCACTTCGCCATTTTTGAGTTTTAGTACCAAGTTATTGCCATCACGGATAAACTCAGCCACATCATCGCGATGCATTTTGGTGTGAACAATAGACGCTTCGGTTAATGTGATATTCGCAGAATTAACCGTTGATTTACTTAATGAGTCTTTGTCAATTACAATAAAATTAGTCATATTTTTACCCAAAAACTATATTCTTTTATCTTCAAAAACTTTAACTATTTAGTAATGCCTGTAATTTCGACAGTTACACGGCGGTCAGGCTGTAGACATGCATGTAATGCTTCACGCTGTTTTACATCAAAACAACCATTCGTCACAGGTTGGCCTTTACCTGCGCTTGCAGTTGAAATCACATTCCCTGCCACACCATTTTGAACCAACAGGTTGCGTACTGTGTCTGCACGGTTTTGCCCCAATTGATTGTTATAACTATCACTTCCTAAACGATCTGTGTGACCAACTAAATTGATGTGGCTTACAGAAACGAAGTTGTTATGAATTTGCGAAGCAACATTCAAGATCTCTTGACGGCCCTTTGGCAGTAAATCATTCAAGGAAGAACCGTCAAATTTAAATAAAGTGTCCGCAGCTAAATCCACTCGTATTGTCTGTTCCTGAGCAGCAACCTGATGCTTCACCTCACAACTTAAAGGCTGACCATTATGGGAAATAAAAGGTTTACCGTCTGTATTGACAGAGAGTACAAATTCATTGCTTGTTAGCTTTCCTACGTTTAAGTCAACATCACAACTTTGGCATGATTCTTCAGTACAGTTTTTTACTTTGAAATTATATGTTTCTGGTTTCAATGCATATTGAGCCGAATTATTTATATAAAAATTTCCAGCTTTAATACTATCGATATAAAATTCAATTGGGCAATTTTGCTGTTCTGCTGTATCACCACTACACAGCTTCTCGTCTCGCTTTAATGTAATAGGTTGATTATTTTCTTGCGTTTTTTTCTGAAAACGTAAATCTGATGGCTTCGTATATGGGCTTGATGTACAAGCCGCTACCCCCAATGAAGCTACAACAGCTAAAAGTGACAATCTCAACATAACTACCCCTTGTGGACTTAGATCGATTTAAGGAACAATTTCAAGCACATTTTCTACACAAAACAAATATCTTCCCATGAATCTACTAAAAGATTATTATTGTGATATAGTGCACATTTTAACATCTTTATATCAAAATAAATGTGTATTTTGAACATTTATTTTTTATGTGAACTGTATCACTTTATAGTTTTATTAGAAATACTCAACTAGATAGTCCTAATTAAACGAAGATTAAAAATCAAATATATCAACAAGATGTAACTAAATTCAAAAAGTTTCCACCTATTCACTTGATCAATATTGGTCGCCATAAAAAAGCTCATCAAATTTCTATTTTGATGAGCATTACAAAAATCATACAGAGCACATAGTATAAAGAACGCTTCTTTACAGCAACCTTAACCTAAAAATTTCAGCTTATTAAAAGCTTTAATAGGTAGACGTGATGTTTACCTAGGTAGTTTATTACGGGAAAAGAATCTACTTAAAAGGCGCAGTCCACTCATATAAGCTAATAAATAACCATATAGACCAAAAATCCACATTGAAATAGGATTTGAAATTACTACAAACTATTTCTTCAATGGTGAACAATCAGAATTATTATTGTTGGGGTTATTTCATTCGTACAAGTTTAAAAAAGCAAGTTAAGCTGCTGCATATGTAGATTTGGTTCCAGTAAATCAGCTGTCTGGCAGTTCGGCCAACAAGCAAAAGTCACTTATCAAAAGCAGATGACAGTAAAATACGCTCAGTATTGTATATGTAAACCTTAACAGCGATTCAATAGAATCCACACATTGAAGCTTTATATCAATAATTATTAAGTCAGGATAAAAATTAAAGGTGTGCTTTAGGTGTTGCAATGCGCAAGCTTATACGTCTGTGTTATGGCGTTTTAAAACATCAGACTGCCTATCAAAAAGATTATTTATTGGTCTAATAATCTCAAAACCTGATTGGTTACCAAGACGGCATCTTGTTTTTTTCGGTGTTTTCTAAATAGCTGAAAATTATGCACATTACCTTATGCAATGGCTGTTGATATAATCTGGCTAGTTTTATAGTGAATCGTCAGCTAGGCTTTGATCGTATGACGTTTTTTCTTGCCGCTATAGTAATTTTTCTGTTTTTTTGGGACGTTCTATTGTCATTTCAGTGGCATCAATCACGATAACTTCCCAATCTACACCTTCACCTTTTCGTAACTTTTTAGGTAAATGAAATTTATCGGATTTAATTAAAAGGTTTTCAATCTTTTGAATAATGCGTGAAGCCCTTGATTCATGGATACCATAGGTCATCGCAACATGGAAAAGTGTGCGATATTCGTGCCAATAGCTTAAGGTCATCAACAGCTGATCTTCAAGCAAAAGTATTGAGGGTCTTCCTCGTGGACTATCACTTTGAGCGGCTCTCAATACTTCAAGCACTTCTGCAAAAGTTGAGGGTTGTATTCCGTTAAGTCGTTTAAACTGCTGACTTAGCAGTGTTTTTACTTTTGAGTAGTTCATGCAACAACGATAACCGAATACGGCTTATTGATCGCTACAAAAAATAATCACTAGATTGGTCGTTTTTTGATTTATGCAAGAGATCTATTTTATAGTATAATCAAAAAATGTAATCATTCTTTATTTTTATTATGATTAACAAAGTATTAAAACAAATTACCGTAATTTCTGTTGTTTTGGTTACTGGTTGTGGTGAAGAAAATTATAGAGTTGGAGTAACTGTTGGAGGTTCTGGCTCTGGGCAGAATACTGGAACTAGTTCGACTCCCCCATTACTATCAGATCCAACTTCCCCTTTGCCATCAACTGGGAATGAAAATGAAATGCAAGACAGGTTCGTTGTATGGACTCCTGTAAATAATATGCATTATTGTGCCCCTTTAGAAATTTCACTTCATCTTGTAAACAAAACAACTAACGAAATACTTCCTGATGGTTACGGAACTGATCTAAGTTATATAGAGCCGAATGATTTACATAATTTACATTTACAAGCACATATTAAGAATTTAAGCTCAGAAACTGTTTACCAATATAATCATGACTGTAAATCCGGCTTTACTTTACAAGATCAAAACCTGATTCCGTTCAATGAAAATATTGAAGTATCTTGTACTCAGAATCAGAGTTTACAAATATATAAACCGTATGAAGAAAAAATATTTGATCTTAAATATAATTTGCCTTTTAAAGATCAAACATGGACTATCAATTATAGAACTTTTTTCAGCATAAATCGCGTTGTAGATCGACCAAACTCTCAAACTTGCGAGGCTAGGGAAATTTCATTAAAAATTGAAGAAATGTGATGTAAAGTTTTTTAAAATATAATATAAAAACTTTTTAGATGGGCTATAAAGGCACAATGGAAATGGGCTATAAAGGCACAATGGAAAGTAAATTTAATTTGAATGAATCTGATGTAGATGCTTATTTAGTTGATAAAAATAAAGTCCTCTCATCAGAATCAAAATCTACATTAGAATATACACTAAAAGTTATGGGAGAACTTACTCATTGGTTAGTCAAATCAGGAATTGGCTATAGTGAGTTTTCTAATGCGATTCGTCCCCTCTTCTATAATGAGGCTGTTAAAGAATTAGAACATCTAGGTCAAAAAACAACTGACTCTTCAATTAGTTTACTTTCAGGTTTAAATAGACGGGATGTTAGTCAAATTAAGCAAGAGAATGGAGGTAAACATACTATAATCCCTCTGACTTATAGAAATACTATGCCAATCAGCGTGCCTGCTCGAGTCGTTGCATTATGGGTGCACCAAGATTTGCCGTATATATTACCCCTTACTGGTAATGAAAATAGTTTTGAAGGGTTAGTCAAACAAATTTCTAGAGACAAACATCCCCGATCTATTTTATTAGAGTTACAGAGGATTGGACTAGTAACAGAAGCAGGGGGAAAAGTAATTTTACATCAAGAAAGTTTTACACCTGCTCCTGAAGCTCATCAAGCAAAACAGATTCTGGCTGAAAATTTATCTGATCATATCGCTGCTGGCGTTCATAATTTGACTGAAAATCAAAACTATTTTTTAGAACAAGCAATTTTTGCAAATGAATTGACTGAAGAGTCTATTAACTATTTGAAAGAAAGGGTTGTTGAATTATGGGGGAAATTTTCCAAAAGTTTATTGGCCGAAGCAATAGAGCTTTGCCAAAAAGATGAAGGTCAAATTGATGCAAATCGTCGATTTAGAGTCGGAATTTTTGAGTATGATACAATCGATATAAATAAAAATTAATAGCGTAGTCTTTTAATAATACTTACGCATTATTATTTATAGATTCTCTGTGGTATTAGATGATTTTTATCAAGAATAAAGTCCTGAATGGGTTAGATCTGTATGCCTATTTAAGTGATGTGCTGAAAAGGTTACCGACACCTAAAGTTCCCCAAATAAGTGACACAAATAGAAGAATTACTGCCACACCAGTGGCAACCCGACCAAAATTAAAAATAGGTATGGGGTTCAGCGCACGCTTACCTAGAGACTGATGCTGCAGCGCCAACTGTCTGGTAAATTCCAGCAGTTGTTCATGGGTCAGTTGGCTTAAGTCAGGCAGCGTATTCATGACCGCAGTATGCCTGAGGTCATGAAGAGAATGAAATAGAACGTTTGGAGGATGGCAGAATGGTCGAGCTTGGTTTAGAGCATTTTCACCACTTGCTGCAATCCAACTGTCTGCCAGGGCAAACCTTGGATCAGTACCTGTAACTGTTCCGGGCTGAGGGCCACGGTTTCACCTTGGTGAAGCTTAGCCCAGTGAAATTTGCCCTGTTCCAACCGCCGGGCACACAGCCAGATGCCCAGTCCATCATGCACCAGTACTTTCATACGATGACCACGTTTATTACGGAACAGGTAAGCACAGTGCGGTTTGATCGAGCCAAAGGTTCTCACCACCTGAGCCATGGCAGTATCCATTCCTGCACGCATATCCATGGGCTGAATAGACAACCAGATTTCATCGATACGGATCATGTTGCCAGCATCTTGAGTAATTCTGCCAAGGCAGATATTTCTGATACTTGTCATTTCAAGCCAATTTCTGCTTTTGAGTGGGGTAAAGTAATTTGAACTTTTAACATGTCAGTAGGAGTAGGATCTAATGGTGCAGAGCAAGATAAGGCAATAAATGCAGGTTTATTCGGTAGTGGTGAGCGATCACTCCCTGGCTTAGCATCAATTAAGCGAATCCATTTGGATACAAGATTTGTATTCAATCCATGTTGCAAAGCGACTGAAGCAATTGAAACGTCCGGTGCTTTACAAGCCTGAACGATCTGCTGTTTAAATTCAGCACTGTATGTTCTTCGTTTTTTCGCAAGAGATGCGATGGATGTCTGATTATTTGTAGTCATAAATTTAAGTCCCCACTTGTTTTTAGGTGGGAACTAAATTAAGGCTTATAGGATGAATTCATAAGGTGTGTTCAGCGGACGCTTACAAATGTAATTCTAGAAAAATCTGAAATTGTACAGACATCTCCAAAATGGCAGGACTACAAATTCACAATCAAAGGTATATTTGTCAATGTTCGAAAATTTGATAGCGGTATGATTTCAGTCAATAGCACTTATAATCCTGAGATTATTTCAATGCTCAAAGAATGGAAACGTGAAGGTCGTGGTTCATTCAATCCTAAATACAAATCATGGAACTATTGGCTACCATTTTCTGAAATTGTATTTCAACGATTAGTCGAGATGAACGATAAGTAAATACTTAGTCTTTCTAATAGAAATAACTGAAATTCATTCAGTTATTTCTATTCTTTTTTCACCAATTAATGGCTATAGGATAATTTTTCCATAGCTGGCTTTTCCAACAACTCGCTGTAAAGATTACTTTCTAGCAATTGTTTCGCAGGTATTTTGAGTTCCTCAAAAAAAGGGACCTCGCTACTTTTGATTCGATACTCTCTTAAACCATTATTTATCTCATTCAAATAGCCACGGTAATTAAGCTGTAAATTTGAATATTGGCTATGAGAGTCCTCAATCAATGCTTGAGAAAACTCTTTCTGATCTAATCGATGTGAAAGAATGAACTCTAGGTGCATACCTACTGGCAATAATTCCATCATTTGTTGAATAAATTGCAATATCTGACTGACGTGCTCAGGCGAACTAATTTTTTTGTGCTGCACTTGGAAAAATAGATTTTCCATAAAACAAACCAAGTGATTTCTAAGCTGAATAGAACTAGCCAAGGTATTATTTGCTAGCGCATTTACATCTTTGAGTTCAATATTATTGTTTAACAACAATTTAAAAGTTCTTAGCAGACCAAGATATTCCGTCGTTTTTTCAGTATAAAAAAGAATATTTTGCTCTTTGATTTGATTAGACACTGCTAATACGCTTTGCTGAACTGCATCAATTTTTTTAGCCAAGATTTGGGTCTGTATCACCATTGCGACCATTAATGATGCAGTAGAAATAGCTTGAGCTGCCACAATGGTCGACTGTAAGGTAGATTGGAGTGAATCTAAACCTTTAATAAAACTATCTATATTGACTGTAGTAACCTCTTTTAATGGTACGTGCTGTATAATACCGCCATTCTTTAAGTATGCTACGCCATCTCTAAATATAACCTGATTATTTTTTAAAGCTTCCAATAGTTCAGGCGAAAATTTTTCAGTATCATAAGTAAATGTTTTTCCTAACATTACTATCCCCTAGAATTCATTATAACTATCTTTATTTGCATCAAATTTGATTCGTAACATTGCCACAATACACACTATAGGGATCGTGATACGATATGCAGGTGCTGTTATATCTTTAGCTGTTAATGGAAGAGTTGCAGCCGCAACCCAAGGATTAACTTTTACTAAGTTTTTAGCGATATTTAATCCCGCCAATAGCCCTCCGCTGACTCCACCTACACTTCCTCCTCCTACACTATTTTTGATAGTTTTTAGAGGGCTCTCCTTTAATGAAGTAAGACCTAAGTACCCTTTTTCTTTCAATGTCTGATTTATTTCATCAATATCATCTAGTGTCTTAACTTTACCAAAAAGTTTCCTTAGTACTTTTTCTTCTAATTCTACGGTATTGATAGTTCCTTTATGAAAATCAACTCCTATTTTTTCTGCTACATCATACAGAATCTCTTGGTACAAGACCCCTTTTCTTCTCACTAGATTAACTAATGTATCCCCACCAAATAACTGAATTTCTGCAACAATTGCTTTCCAGCTATTTTTGTAGAGCAGTTCTTCTGTCTCATACATTTTCATATTTGCCAATAACGTTTTTTTTAAGCTTCCAGTCCATTGCTCTGTACCTTCCACATCTTTAATTAATGTATCTGCTAACAATTTTAGATCTTTATAGTCTAAATATTGTAGAAATGCTAAATCAGGGTCTTCACGAAATTTTGCTTCATTCGCCATTTATTTTCTCAGAACAATTTCAAGTATAAATTTTTATTTAAAATGATTAATCCACACCCAAAGCTTTGAACACGACATCCACAGGATCGGCATAAAAGCTTGTTTGGAATTTAGTAAATAGTTCAACAGGAATCGTTGGAATGTCTACAGCGCTACTCATCGGTAAAGCAACGCGTTTAGCACCTGCATCAAAAGCAACTTGTAAACATTCAGCAATACTTTCCACAGGTGTCACTGATCCACCAAGGCTCATATCACCAAGTACAACCATCTGACTTTGAACTGACTTGCCTAACAACCCAGAACAAAATGCCACTAAAGCAGGCAAAGCCAAATGATTCAAAGGACCTGTATTTTGCAGTTCAACGACCTGGAGATGGAAATCATGCTCTGCAATTTTATTACCGCCTGAAATCCTAGCAGAGTTTGCTTTAAAGTAATCAAAAGCTATCTTTACCTGCTCTTTAGCACTGCTTGAATTCCAAAGACCAGACGTCGCTAATTTCCCACTGCCTTTGGTCACTTGAAGCTCCAAACGGTATAAGCCAGGCATCCCTTTACTACTTAAACCAATCGTATGCAGGAATCCTGGTTTAATTGGACCATCAGGAATAAGACCACCACCACCTTGTTCTTTTACTGTCACAAAATGCTCTTCTAGTGACTCATTATCGATGTAACTAAAATGAACATCGTAGAATTCCATACCACCAATTTTTTTAAGCTGTTCTTTCACACGACGGCGGACCTGTAAAGCATATTCTAGACATGCGCGGACGTCTTCTTTGCTAAATTCACCATGTGGATGCAAAAGCTTCATCAACCCTGAAACCGTCTTACGCACTGCGATTACATCACGTTGGTTCAGGTTATTCCCTAACTTAAAGTATTTTTCAATACTGTCTGCAAAACTGCGTTTACGCATTTCACGGAAGTATTCCGCTAAATAGTCCACAATTAAGCCATAGCGATTAGTGAAATACTCAGGACGCATCTTAGGGATTTCCCAACCCGGGATATAAGCATGGAAACGATCAAAGAATGCCGAATCAATCATGGCTTCGGGAAATGGTGCTAATAGATGACTGGTCTTCACTAAAGACTCAACACTTTGGTTAATGTTTCCCACAAAGACCATAGAGGCTGAAGCTTCCATTTGCTCACGACCTCGGGCAAATGAACCTGACGCCATGAAATCTTTCATGATCTGAACACCATCCTTATCTTTGAATGATATTCCTGCAACTTCATCAAATGCCACGACATCCCATAAACCAACAAGTCCAATACGGCGACTGCTCATGTTATAGAACAAATTCGCTACTGTTGTTTGACCACCTGAAACTAAGATACTGTTCGGTGAACATTCTTTATAGATGTGGCTTTTGCCCGTGCCTCGTGGTCCAAGTTCACAGACATTATAATTATTTTCTACAAATGGGATCATTCGTGCCAACAAATGCCACTGTACATCTTCGTTAAGTGAGGCAGGTTCCATTCCTACAGAACGGATCAAACACTCACGCCATTGGTCAGTCGTGAGTGCTGAACGCCCTGTAAAGAGTTCGTCCATATTCATATTAGGCATTTGAATCGGCTTTAATAATGAAACCCCAAATGGTGAACTTGTCTGCCCTTCATCGAAGTAATAACTCAATGTGGCAATGACCCAAATACCGCCTACTAAAAGCTTTTCATACTCTTTGACGATACCTGCTGAAATTTCCGCATCTCGAATCCCCAAATTACTGAATGATGCTTCATATTTATCTTTGCGTTCATTAAGCTTTACCGTGACCCGATCAATCACTTTATAACTACCACGCTCACGGACCAAAGACTTCACTTTTTCAGCTTCATCTGGCCGGACATAGTTTTCAGCTAAAATGGTTTTAACATTTTTCAGCCCTTGCTCAATGATCTCTGGATCATTCGAAGCGCAGTACATCCCTAACAAATATTCCAACACATAGACAGGGACATTTGCCCCTTCTTTGATCAATTTGGTCAGGTCTTTACGTACAACGCGTCCAGCAAAGTGCTCATTTAAAAGCTGATCTAATTCTTTATCCTGCTCTAGCATCGAATTCATTTTATTCTTCCAATTCAATTTTTTAGAAAAAGTCATCAGTAATTAAATCAATACTGACCTTGTACCTATAATTCTCAGTACCGAGTTGCTTGTCTTTTATGATTAAGAAGTAATCTTTATTTCGATCAAAGTTATTGCCTAACAATGATAAAAGCACGTGCTTCTTACGATCATTAAAATTATCGCCACTGGCGTCGAAGGTTATAGTTTCTTCACTAGATACTTGTTTGTCACCATCATAAATCGCAACAGTGATGGTATTTGCTGTGAGCACACCACCAACTTCTTCGGTCTGTAAAAATTCAAATTTCTGAATGTTATTGACCATTTTTAGGCTTGTTGTCGGTGAAATCACTTTGACTTTGCGTGTGGTCTTCTCCTCTGCTTTTTTATCACGAAGGCTCTTCACGGTAATCACAGGTACAACAATTTCCTGTAGCATTGCACCACCATGTACAAAACGAGATCCACCTACAAAATGGAATCGGTTGGCACCCTTCGGAATCCAAAAATCTGTTGGCGAAATGGACTGTGCCGTATCTTGCGTCGACCCCTTCCATGCTTCATTTGTTTCAGGTAAAGACTTGGCAATCACGTAGCGTTTTTTACTTTTCAGTACGTTAACGGGCTTATCTACAATTGCTGTTCGATCTGCAGAATCCAATTTACTCTGTTGGAATAAGAAACCATGGTCTGCCGTGACAATCACACGTGAAATATTAAAGTTACTGAGAATTTTATGCGTCAGCTCCGTTAAGTCCGTGATCGCATCTTCTACAGCATTGAATGTTTCTGATTCTGTTGAAACATTATCACCACGTGCATCAATCATATTGTGATATATGTACACAAAATCATACTGGCTTAGTTCTTTTCGACCGTCATCCTTCTTCCATGCTTTGACCACGTCCGCTGTAAATGCTGTCGCATTTTTGGATGCAAGAATTTTTGCACGTGCCTGTGTACCCTTGGATGAAAGACCATCTACAAAAACATCATCTGAAACATTATCTTTATATTCTAAGGTTTCATGTGGCAACAATGATGCCATACCTAAGGTGGTATAACTTGGTAACACTCCCAATTGTGAGCTTAGGCTTGCTTCCGAATAACGCTTGTCATTAATTCGTTCGCAAAGCTCCTGCGCTGCTTCATATCTCAATGCATCGCTAATAATCACCGCCACGCGTCTACCGGTTTTATCTGATAGTAATGGCTTCACCTGATCTTTGAAGAAATGATACTGGTGACTGACTTTCGGAATCGACCAATGTTTTAAACCTTGTTCTGCTTCTAAACATTCACCCCAGTTTTTAGCTAGACGGTCGATATACCAATAGGCATAACAATTTTCGACTTCATCATCTAAATATTTTAGAATTTCTACGTGGGCACGTTGTGATGCTTCTACATAATGACGATATGCCTGATCGAACGCATACAAGTTCTGTTCATAGGCTTTATATAGAATTTCACAGGTTGCGAAGTTAAATCCATTCAAATACCCCAAGCGCAGTTCAAACAGTCGAATCGCTGCTTTTAATGCGATATAAATGGTACGGTATTTTCTGCGTTTCTCATCCTCTTGATGTTGTGATGCCCAGTGTCCATCTAAACGTTTAGAAATCAGCTTTTGGAAATGATTTAGTTCTGGTTGATGTGCATTTGGGATCTGCTGAGCAATGTCTCTAATGATCTTTTGTTCGACCACTTCAAAAATTGCACTATCAACTAAATCATTTAATTGGAAATTTCGAATTTTAGATTGGATATCAATTGCATTTGCGACCCAACCCGAAATTTCATCAAAAGATTTTGAGTACTTACTGCTATCTTTCCATCGTGACAAAATCGCACGTGCCGTTGATCTTGCAATGCCATTTGAAAGCTGTAAAGACTTTGCCCAATCCGGCACTTGACCTGAACTTTCACAGAACCCTGTCACCAATAAGCGAATCAAGAACTGACCAAGTTTAAAGTTTTCTTCACCTTGGAGTTCCTCCACTGAAGCTTGGTAACCGACTTCAGTTTGTAATGTCATTACCCATGCAGGAACTAAGCCGTATTTTTGGATTTCATCTAATGATGAAGGATTATCCTCTAAACCTGTATTTTCCTGTACGGCTTCATTTGCCAATGCAAATAAGATATGCAGCCATTCATTGCTCTCGGACTTCACCAAAGCAGCCACCATCGCTAAATCAAGTGCTTGTTCATCATGTTCAGGTTGCACATGTTTTTTGAGTGCATCAATGCGTGAACGACTGGCGAGGAACTTTTCACGTTGAGCTAAATGTGCTCTGACACTTTGCTTCGTTAAGCCTAGCTCATTAAAAATAATGGAGAATCGGTCTGCATAGAAACTACGTGAATAGAGTTTCATATCGAGCATCCAATCTTTAAGTGAATCTGGCTCTGCACTTGGAAAATACAGTAAATATTTACTTTGCGTATCTTCGAGTTCTAAATTGAACTTGGTTTCTAGCACCGATTCATGTGCCATATTGACGACTTTTACTGCATCTAAATCAAGTGCTTTGATTTCCTCAGTAAATGACTGTTCAGCGTCATACCAAAAGACGATGCGGTGATTTTCAGTAAAAAAAGCCTGTTCTAGACCTTGTTTGATTTGATCTAAGTTCATTATTTACCATCCCCAACAATACTTTTTATTTCCTTCACCTGATCAATCATTTGTTTTAAATTTTCTAATGAAGAACTCTCATTGATTAATACTTTTGAGTTCTTCGGACTAGGTGGGGTATAAATGGTCTGCACAGACTCCATAATCAATTTATCTTGATTAGATTCATCTTTGAGTTGTTCTGCGTAAGATTTAACAGTCAAAGCAACAGCAGATTTAAAGGCATATTCTTCTTGAAAATTACGTTCTTTCGTATACTGAGAAATTGTAAAAAATAGAATACCTAGTACTGGCAATGTTTTTAATGAGTTGATTAAAAGGAATTGCCAGCTTAACTCTCCCGGTGTAGTCCCCCAAAATAAATAAAAGATCCAAGCTATTGAGACAACAGCAATGACTGGGATACTATATTTCCAAAAAAATATTGGCTTATCAAGCTCAGTCTTACGCTGTTTAAACGTTTCAAATAAAGAAGCTCCAACTTCTCTCCCAATTAAATCATCTAAATATTCATTCCTCTCGGTAAAGTACTGATGCTTACTTTCAACAAAACTTAATTTAGATTCAAAATTAGCTTTTAAAGTTTCATACTCTGACTGTTGTGCTTCAATACTACCTACAAGCTCTTCAAATGAATTCTTCAAACTTTGTAATTGAGATTTAGATTCTGAGAGTAATTGATCAGAACTTGATTTTTTTTGATTCGAAGCTTCTAGTAAAGCATTAATTCGTTCTATGAGAACGGCTGCTTGGCTTTGTAGATTTGTAATTTCTTCAGTGCGATTACGACTTGCCGTGACTAGAGATTCAATTTCAGTAAGTTCATTTTGCTTAGTTGATGTAAACTTTTCTAAGTCATTCTTTCGATTATGGATCTCAAGAACCAACAGGTCTAATCTTTCAGAAACAGCTTCTAATTGATTCGAAATCAATTCAATACGTTCTTTGTCTTGTTGCACATTTATTTCTGAAGTGCGGAAATATTTTCTTTTACTTTTTTCCCAAAAGCCATTAATCGCTTGATAATGTATCAAGCGATTTAAATGAGTCACAGCAGCATCAAACTGTTTATTTTTCGTATAGGACAAATACTTTGACAGATCCTGATTTAAATCAGCCCCACCATACTCATTTTGAAATTGGTAAGAAAAAGGTAGAGCTTTGGCAAATGTCGTATCAAGTTCTTCTTCAAACTGTTTAAAAACCTTACTGGAAGCATGTAGAAACTCTTGTACGGAATAACTGCCGATGTACACTTGATCCAAATTTTCATCAATGTAAGTTTCTGAAATTAACTTTGCTAAGTTCAGATTGTTATACTCATCGAGATACTTTTTAACTAGATTAATTTGATCTAAGTTCATACTGTTGCCTCAGGTTCTTTAGCGTCAGTATTTACGAAATCAACATGCAATAGCTTTGCCTTAAATGCATCATCGCCTAGTTCAACCAACCAACGTGTTTCCATAAATTTAAGAAGTGCAATACCTCGTTCTTTGATTTCAACTGGTGTCCAATCATCCTCAGTATTAACCTCATTTTCAGAAACAGAACCGTTGTAATAACCTACACCTTTGCCATCATTTTTCTTTAAACTAAAGCGATCGTTCTGTAGTGAAGAGTTCTTAGCACGTGATAGTGGCAATAAATTCCCTAATGAATGCGTGAGATACGTACGCTCTTGACTATTTAGATGCCCAAAATGACTTACCCAATATGGATCAGTATCTGTCTGAGGATAAATATGCTCTAAGGTAATATGATCTTCTAAACGGGTCGTAAATTCTTTCCAAGTTAATTTACCTGTTGAGTTTTTACCCTTTTCTTTTAAGGACTGTTCATATTCAAATAGGAAATAACGTACCCCATCCCAATGATAGAAACCTTGACGACCCACTTCATAATTTTCAGCAATATATTCACGGAATTTATTTGCTGAGAAGTACGAATCAACCCAAGCATTCAACTCATTGACCAAAGTTTCAGTATCAATATGATAATTCAAATATTCTTTTGCTTTGTTTAAAAACGTAGAGTCGCCTGTATGTCCACGGCGGCGACTTAAGGTAAAGATGGTAAAGATATAACGCTCTACTGCTCTAAGTAACCAATTAATATCTTTAAAATCACTACCACGACAGAAAGCTGCTAATACCAAAGGTTTAAATGACTTATATCCTAGGCGTACCAAGCGATCTATTAACTTATGATTGGTTTCGTCCGTATAATCTTTCAAAGGATACGAAGGATTATGCATGTAGAACCATGGTTTCACTGCTTGCTGCAAACTCATCACATAAGCATTAATTTCTTCTACAGTAAGCTGATCTTTTTCATGTTTTGGATGGGTGACATTCTGAACAGTGAATTTTTCATTCAGTAGATAAATCTTATAGTCATCACCTGTCTGACGAGTAAACTTAAAGTACATAATCCAATGATTACGTAAAAAGTCCTCGTCACTTAATAATTTCTCAGGATTACGCCCTAAATATTCATAGATGGTTTTCCATGTCAAATTAATATTATTACGTAATTCTGCACTACCACTTTGTTTAGGGAATAACGTCGATAAATAGATTAATCTGTTCTTGAGTAATTCAAGATTTGATAATGGCTTACCTCGGTTATTCATGGTTTCAAAAGTCACAAACACATCAATTTCAGCATCAATTTCATATAGGTTGAATTTGAATTTCTGTGTCAGTTTTTTGAAAATTTCTGCAATCTTTTCTGGGCTTAAAGAGATCAATTTCTTTTTAAAGAAGTCTTTGGCGTATGACAGGTTTCGGGTATAGAAGGTCTGCTCATCATTATTCGATGCTGAATGTTCTAAGAAAATATTGGTTCTTAAAAACTCATCACTCGGATTATCTTTTTCATAGCCAAACAAGAATGACTTACGAATACCTGTGGTCGCTGAGTGAAGTACGTATTTTTGTTTAATTTCATCTACAGTTTGGAAATTTAACTCAGCATAATTCGGAACACTTTCCAAAATGGCTTGAATTAAGATGACAGAAGTCGTAAGTCGTTGTTGTCCATCGACAATATAAAAAGGTTTATAGCCCTTACCTTCAATAATCCAAAGATCATTTTCCCAACGTTTCCAATTTTCTTCTTCGACAGGTTCTAGGGTCAATACACCCGTGTAATGCACACGTTCAGGAGACAAATGAATTAAGTCTTCCCAAAAATCATTAAGCTGTTGATCCTGCCAAGCATAGCCACGCTGATAGTCAGGAATACGAATAATACGTTGTTCAAAAATACTGCTTAAAGTTACTAATGCATTCATGTTTATTTCTCCCCCGTCACTGCTTTCACATCTGCTAACAGGTAAGCAGTTTTATTATTGTCCGTTTTACATTCAAACTTGCCATAATTCACTTTCACACCATCATCTAAATCTAGCGTAATGCGTTGATCAGCTAAGTGACGTAGATTCTCTTCAAATGTACTCAGTTCTGCCTGTTGTTTATGCAGTGCTAGAAGTTGTTTTTCGATTCTATTGGTTTCTGCTGCTGAACTGCTGGCTTCTTTGCTGTCTTCCAACGTTTTGGCATAAGCTGCCATTTTAGAAATCAGTGGCATGACATATTCAGTACGCATACGTGCCAGTGTGCTTTCGTTATAACGGTGCAAATAGACAAGCGCTTGGAATGCACCGAGTTTGCCACTGCTAAACATCCAGTAAATCGGACGTTTTTTATAAGTCTGCAAGTGATCTTTATAGAACTTGGTCGCGAGGTAACGACGCACTGCTTCTTCAGGTGTTTCGTTGTTCTTTTTCGCAAGTCCTTCAGCTAACCACAGCAGGTTTTCAGCTTCAGTATCTTTGCCCCAAACTGCGCTTAAAAACTCTTTGATTCGATAGTCAGCTTCGTCTTTGTCAAACCAACCCATTTCTGTCAGTGGAATAATCCCATCGGCATCTGCTTTGAATTTCTTATAACGGTTTGGATCAAAGCCTTCGTTACCTGCATGGGCATAAATTAAGCCCGGTTCGTCTAAGCTATAGCGTCCCATCATGCAACCAATGGCATAAGACACTAAGCGTTGTGTGTCTTTTTCACGGTCGGCACGGGTTAGGGTGATTTGCTCATCAGGCACGTCAGGCGTCAATTCATCCTGTAAACCGTAGGCTTCAATAAACAGTTTATTGTTTTCTTCTTCCAAGCGTTTCATTTCAGCAACGGCGTGGCTGTTTTGCTGTTGCCATGTGTTAAATGCTTGTTCTAAAGTTGGTTGTTGGGTACGAATAATTGGGTTTTGAGTAAAGTCCCATGAAATATCGTAAGAGTCCCAATTTTTTTTAGAGCTTACAATTGCTAACTCTGACCTCTCTAATATCGATTTTTCTAATATTTTGTCTTGAATCGGTAATTTTCCAATATCGCCAATTTGATAAGCCATTGTTGGATTGATTAAATTTAATAGATATGTCCCAACCTTGCTATTAAAAAGAGATAATACTTGTTTGATACTATCTCCAAATGCAGACATACCATTAATATCAAAGACATAGCCTACAGGCCTATATCTAGAAGCAAATCCATTCGCCGAACTAGAAGTCAAACTCCATGTTATTGCCTCTTTAAAATAGTAGGTAGCGGCACGAAATCTTGATAACTCTCGTCCTTGAGCATCTTTATAATTTCTTATTTCATCACCACCATTTGGAAAATAGACAACATATTCATTTGAACCATACCATTTTTTCGATTCACCACCTTTACTATAAGGAAACCACGTAGCTGAAGTTTCTTTGGCATTATCCAAACTACTTACATCATATAAAGTTTTATTTTTAGAAATTTCCCACCAAAATCTTAAAAATTTCTCATTATTTCCAGTTGCTAATCCCTGTTTCGGAATCAAATAATCTTTGACATTTTTTTGTTTAAAAGAAGTTCTGACATTATCACTTACCCAATAAGCAATAGGACTACCTGGAATTTTCTTAAAATCATCAAGCTTAGCATTTTTCAATCTATTATTGGCTACAGGAAAGGTTTTTGGTATCCCTTCTTCATTTAAGTCATCGTTTTCACAATAAGAAAAACTTCCTTCATAACTATTTAAATGATGATTAAAGAACACCGTTGCCGCTGTACCAAAAGCAATCCCCATCACACCATTGCCCATATGTACCATATTAGACAGTGTTCTATTAGTCAGTAGCTTTTCACGCATCGCCTCATAAGAAGACAAAAACATCCAACTTTGCATAGTGACCATGCTATTGAAACCTGTATCTTTACACCAACCAAAACCACGCTCTATAAACATGGCAAATAAATCAGACTTACTATCAGGGAAATGATCTTTAGCAAACTCTTTAAGGTCACCATTCATACCCTTACCGCCCATATACGGCGGATTGGCAATCACAGCATCATATTGCTTGGCTAATAATTGGGCTTGCGTAACTAGAGGCATTAATTCATTGGCTGCTTGCTCAGCAAATATATCTCCACTTTCAAGTGCTTTTTTCAATTTACTTTCTATGAATAGCCACTTACTTGGTAATGCTTCGTCTACCTGAATTAATGAACCAAATGTTTTAGCATGTTCAAAAGTATCCGTTAAATGTTGTACTTCCTCCAAACGAATATCAAATTGGCTTAAGTCCTGAGCCAATTGTTCTACTCGATTTGGCTGACTATTTTGTAGCGCTAAGATATTCAGCTTTGGTGGATTACGCAGTAAGGTGCGGTCATCCTCACGGGCTTTCATCAACAATGCAAAACTGGCAAGCTGTGCAGCACGGTTATCAATATCTAAACCGAATAAATTCTTTTCTAAAATCAAACGAGGAATATCACGACTGCGGTAGCCACGCTCCAAATACATGGCTTTTAAACAGTCATAGGCTTCCACCAAAATATGCCCCGAACCGCAGGCAGGATCCAACACCGTGATGCTTTCAGGGTTCAATTGAATCCCATCTTCATCAATACGGGTTTGAATCAAAGCATTCAGTTGCTTTTGAACATCTTCAGTTTGCTCAGCAGGTTGAATGTAATATTCCCATTCGGCTTTGGTGCTACTTACAGGGTTCGCCATCATCCATAAACGACCCACACTGTTTTGTACCAAATATTTCACAATCCAATTTGGCGTAAACAACTGTGTTGCAGCAGGTATATCTTCGGTTTTCACCACCTTGCCAATCACTTGATCTTTCTTGGCAGAAATATAGAACTGATATAACCAACCAATAATTTCAATATTCGCCCAGTCTTCCTCAGGAACACTGCTGACTAGACTACGAATCAATGAATCTGTTTTGGTTAAATTATCTGGTAACAACAGTTCTGTATCATTCGCCAAGGGTTCAAATAACAATGGCATCGCATCGTGTAAACGACGACATTGTGCGAGTAATAACTCACGATATAACTCTTCGTCTTTGTTCCCTGCTAGTTTCAGCTCTGCAATACGTTCTTGGCTTAAACCGGGTAAATCAATATCTAAACAGTCTTCCAAAATTTGCGGTAAGCCTGCGCTACCATCAGCACTACTGAGCACACGGCGTCCATGCGCTAAAAAGTCATGTACTTCTAAATAACGAATGGCACATAAACGGTTAAACCAACTATAGGCAATGTAATCGATGGTCTGTTCAAAGCCATGTGCTTCTATGCGCTGAATAAGCTGTTCACGTGGTTTAATGATTGATGCAGGAAATACACCGTCATCAATCAATGCAACATCACCATTGCGCTGTACGTCTTCAATACGATCTGCATAAATACCGTACTTCGTTGCTTGTTGCGTGATTGCAGCAATAAAATCTTCACGTGCCTGTGGCGCATACTTTTTAATATTGGCAGTATTCATCTTTATAAATTCTCAAAAATTGTCTGTATTCAGTCAGGCTCAACGTAAGCGAATGCGTTTTTCTGCACTAACATGTGCTTTTAATGCTTGCTCTAAAGCTTGAATAAATCGCGTCACATCTTCTTCAGTTTCTAAATAGATATTTTTCGAGACTTTTTCATAAACACTTCCAACATTCAGTTCCACTACAGGCTTTACTTTTACTTCAACTTTTGATGGCACAACTGGCTTCACAATGACATCACCATCACCACCTTGAGGTTGAGGCTCTGGATTAGGTGTCACTTTCGCTTGCTCACGACGGCGTTTTTCAGCAATCACTTCGACTTCAAGTTCTGCAACAGCTTCATCCAATAACACGCCTGCACGTTGTGATTGCAACGCATAGATATTGCCAACGCTACTTTCACTTTCAATCTCTTGCTTCAACTGTTGCAAAGGACGCAGTAAACGATTGCTCAGTTCTGAAGTCGCAATACCACTGTCTTGAATAGTATGACTCAACTGGGCAATTTTAAGATCAATCGAGCTGATGGCTTCACTGCGCTTATCTTGTAAAATACGCTCATTCACCGCATCAACTTGACCAATCAAGCCACTGACCTGATTGAGTCTGCTATACGGTGTATCTGATTTAGAAATTTCATACAACTGCGTCATCGCATGGTGGGCAGCTTGATCTTGTGCCAAATAGCTTTTGTTCTTTTCAAACTTGAGTAAAGCCTGTTGTAACTGTTGCCATACATGAATTTGATTACTATAAAACTCATGCAAATCACGATAGTTCGCTTCTAAATCCAAATAAAGATCTTCATCTTGGATTAAGTCTTTAAAGAACTGGAAACTATCTTTGGCTTTCAGTAAGCGCTCAAGACTTAAAATCGAGTCTTCAATGGTTTTCTTACCTGGATATGTACCTAAATCCGTTTTGCTCTTGTATTGCTTTAACTGACTTAACCAATTACCAAAGTGTTCAAGATAAAACTGATATAAATCTTTTTCAGTCGCAGGCCCTAGATTGGTAAAGAGATCTTTTGCCAATTCGCGAGCTTGTTTTAAGATGCGATCGTCAACCTGTTGTTTTTTACTGACAGAAATTTCTCGAAGACGTCTACTATTGGTTAATGCCTCAAATACGTCTTTGTTTGGCATTGATGTTCCAGTGCCTTGTTCAAACGTAATCCGACCCGATACAGCGATTTGCGCCAAAATCAGTAAGATTTCATTTTCTGGCCAACCAAATGGCAACTTCATGAAGTGATCTAAAATTTCATAAACATAGATTCGAGGTGTCCCTGTAGCACGCAAGGAAATATATTGCTCAATTTCTTGCACTGCTTTGGCATTCGGCTGACTGCCATCTAATTTCAAACTAATCTGAGCAATATCATCACTGCTTAATACCGCTTTTAATTCCCGCAATGGATTTTCTTGATAGTTTTGCAAGTAATCCAATTTGGTATAGGTATTTTCAAGTAAATATGCACATGCTTCATCTACGCGTGCTGCAACTCCTGTACTCTTCAGCTGTTGTAAACGTCCAAGTACATAACAATCAGCTTCGAGCAACATTTGCTCTAGACGTGCACGTAAACGTTTTTTACGTTCATTGTTTTCACGCATACGTTCTGACAAAATTTTGGCAATATCAGGTTGTGAACCGTCATTGTTAATTTTGTTATATTTTTCTGTGCGTAAACTTGTCCGTAACTCATTAAAGAACTGTAGATCATCCCCTAACTTAAACAGGACTTGACCTGCTCCTTCAGCACTGTAAGTGATACATTTGGCATCGGTGTACAGCTTATAATTCACATCCAACGGCGAAATAATTTCAACTTTTAAGGCATTTTCAGCACGACTATCTAAGCAATAGCCATCTAAATAACGACCTAAGTTATAATCTACTTTATTTTTTGAATAACGGAATTTATTGTTATCTCTCAACAACTCTTTAAATAACATTTTTGCCAGTTCTTGATTTTCCTCTGAACTCGACAAATCCGTTGCTTTGATTTTTTTGGTGATATCACGTTCTTCATTGGTTAAAAATAAGAATTCATCGCCATTACGCGTAATCAAACTTTCTTTTTCTAAACGCTGTAAGCTCGCTTCAATACGCTGACGTAAGACCAACTTATCTTCATCAATTTTCTCAATCGATAAAGTCACTAAGTTGTCTAATGTTCCTTTAATTAATTCGACATAACGAATTAAAAACAGTGTACGTAAGATTTCAATATCAAACTGATCTAATGATGGATTGGATGTCGCGTTATCAATGGTTCGTTTTACGGCAGGATCAAGAAAACCTTCCACGGCACGATAAAAACAATGGAACGGGACTAACACGCCAATTTCTTCTGTGGCAACCGCATTGGCTGCCATTTGGAACGCATCCAACATCGAGCGCTCACCGTAAGCCAAGTGTGCACCTGTTGCCCCAACCTTACGAATCTGTTCAAAGACTTTTTGTACCAATTGAAAGTGATACGGCACAAATGGATAGTTATCAACAAAACTCTGAGGCCCATCAAAATTCTTTAAGGTGGGTCCAGAACGATCAAAACTCAGTTGGTTTTTTAAAATATCACCCTTTTGTGCAAAGACCTCATGCAATACTTGTTCAGCTTCAGGAGTTTTACGTAATAAACGCTTTTGAATGACTTCGTCGGTATTCGAACTTGATAAAGACAACCGTGTTTTAAAACGTCCTGTAATCTTAGAAAAGTCATTCGCCTTAGACGAAGACATCTCACCCAACACAGCATCCATATCGGCTTGCGATGTCACGATAATCCATGCACGTCCTTTACAAATCGTGCCTAAGTTTTCAGTGATCGTTTGTAGACGAAGCATGAGCTGCGTATCGTTACCAATAAATTGCCCAACTTCATCAACTAAAAATACAATACGATGCTGAGGTCCTTTCGCATCTAAGTATTCTTTGACCCACTGACAGAAGCTTTCAATCGAAACACTAAAGTTCTTCTGAGACTCTTCAAACCATTTATTCGCTTCTTCAGTTGAAATACCTAAGGTCTCAGACAATGCTTGTTCTATATATCTTTGAGAAAAACGATAAACTTTTCTTTTTTTCTCCCACTCGCTCCCACAAGCATTCTGGAATGATTGTTTAAACTTCTCGTAAAGCCCGATTTGGTCTAAGTGTCGCTCTAAATGGGCAATATGGGGATAACCTGCACTAAACCCTTGATACTCATTAAATACACGTAAAAAGACGTTTAGAATTTTATCGCTATCATTTGGATCTGATTTACTGTCAATATTGAATAAAATGACATCGGTCTTATGACTGACTGCTTTATCAATATCAGCACGAATAAAGGCATCATGGATTTTATTTTCATCAAAAAATTCTGCCGCAGTTCGTTCATTACCTGCTGCATCTCGCGCAACTTTGTTTGCCAATATATAAGACAAGGTTTTTAAGAAGTGAGACTTACCTGAGCCAAAGAAACCTGAGATCCACACACCTACTCTGTTGGCAATCGATGGATCCGATAAATCTGTACCATAGGACTGAAAAAAGTCACGAAAATGTTTTTCTAACTCTTTTGTCACTACATATTCATCAAGCTCTTGATAAACCGTGACATCATCATTTTGATCTGCTTTGACAACACCATTGATGGCACGATCTAATGGTTTATAAAATAATTGTTTTACATTCATTCTGTTTCATCCCCCGAAATATTTTTATCTTGTTTCTACCAATTTTTTTAAGGTACTAATTTGAATGCCCTGTAATAGCTATCACTTGGAATTTTGCCAAAGAGCTGCATCATTTGACCGTCGTATTCACCTGGATAGAACAGCACCAATGGCTTATGTCCTAGTAAGGCATGTAATTTATTCAGTAGGTTATGGGCTCTCAGCATGGGCCAAACAGAACCAATTCGTGACATAAAAATAATGTCGAATTCATCATTAAAGTACTGCTGCACGAGGTATGGACCAAATTCATCGACATGTAATAATTCTTTTAAATCGTATAATAAAGAATCATCACCATTTCTTTTTTGACTATCGAAACTATCTTCCAAGACATCATAATCTGCCAAATAATCTCTTAACACCTGAAGCAAATTTAGGTGCAGTACTTTGACGTGCGTATGCTTTTTTGAAAAACTCTCAGTGAGCAAATCAATGTATGCGCGTACCTTTAACTCATCTGCCGCATCGTAATCAAAAATCCAAAAACCAATTTCATTACCTAAGCCTTGGCTCTTTAAAAATTCTTGCGACAGAATTTTTTCAGGAATCTGATTTAAACGATCTTCTACTGCTTGGCTCATAGCCACCCCCTACATGCTTCATTAAGAAGTCATTTGCATGCATGCTTTAATACGTTGTTTATTATTAAGTTCTAAAAGTTGAATTATTTCTGGGCGCAACATAACGTGCTGTAATTCAAGTGACTGTGCACTTTTGATATAACCCGCTTCTGTCAAAATTCGAAAAGCAACTTGCCCCATTTTTTTCTTACTTGAATCTTTCCAAGTTGCAATATTGCGATCTCGCTGTGCACGTTCATTTAAAAAATCTGTCCAATAGTAGTTTTCTAATTGCAATGAGCGTGCAACATAAGCATCCTTCATGACCGTTTCCATAAACTCAACGAGCAAAGGATTACGCTCTAACACGCCACACAGCGCTATTTGTTTCGCTAATTCATCATCACCATCACGCAATAACTGCCAAAAATCAGGATTCAGACGTTCGAGTCGTTTACGAATCGTAGAAACATTACGTTTAATTGATGCTGGAGATCGCTTCTGCAAAATATTTTCAATGTAAAGTTGGTGTTCCCATTGCCCAACATCTGCTCCCTGCAATAGCAGATCCGCAATAGCTCGACTTTCTCTAACCATCAACGACCCACCACTTAGGTCATTTTCATAATGAAACTCAGTCACGATTACATCCATCAACTGTTTCGATAAATAGATAAGGTTTCAGCTTTTTCCGATCCATTGCTTTCACAACGATTGGATAACGTAGTGCATCTCCCTCTTCAGATTCATTTAGAGCAACCTGAAACCGCTGTAAGGTATAAGGTAGTAATGCTTTTTTAACCGTAATCGGTAGCTCGCCTTCAGGCATATTGAAGTCTGATTCGATTAATAATTGTTGTGCTGAATCTAGTCTGGGATTCGCTGTTAAAGAAAATTGTATTTCCTCTTGCCATAACGTATCTCGCTCGACTGTATTGATCAGATCTTCTTCCAAAACAGTAGGCGTTCTATGAATACGGGAAATGATAAAATCTCTAAAGTCTGCATGCTGATAGCAATAAGCTCTTACATGCCATCTAAATCCTGAATAGATCAAACTATGTGGTGTGATTAAACGCTCATGCCAGACTGGATTCTGCATTGACGCATAAATAATTTTAAGGCAATGGTGATGCTTAATCGCTTGCATCAGTACACGTACAATTTCTGGTTTTACTGCTCGTTCTGGCAATTGAATGGCAAGTACATAATCTTCAGGCTGTAAAATATAAGCAAATGAGTCTTTATCGAAACTGCTGATTAGATCCAAATACTCATTCAAATTTCCTTGCGTGAGTACAGGCTGAAAACTAGATTGTGGAATATATGATTTAACAGATGGGTTATGTACTAAAGCATTTTTATTATAAATCGTGTTATAGGTTTTTATATCTAGAGAAGCCTGTTGCCGACTAATACCAAACCACTGGATTAAGCGATTAGTAACAAGTCGCCCTTCCCAATAGGCGAGCAATTCAATCGCTTTCAAGCGTCCAAGCACTTCACTTTTTTTCTCTACCATGAGAAAAGCTCTAGAAACATCCTACGCTTAATTTATACGATAAAAAATATACAGTAAAGTTTCCTTACACTAAAGTTTTAAATATTTTCAGATATTTAAATAAAATAAAAAGTCAAAATTACAGATTCCAAACAGCATATCCATTTTCACGCCCCTGCGCATAAGCCCAATCAGCCACCTTATGCGAACGTTCTTTATCTGTTAGAAATCCAAGTACAGAGATTCGTTCCACAATGATCAAATCCTGTTCTTCATTACGTTCTTGCCACTTATGCAAAAACTCATCAGATGCGAGTAGATTACTTTTCTTAGAATTACAGCTTGAATCAGCCAAAACAAAATTATGACCTGTATCTGATGGATACATAGACCATGGAATAAAATGATCGACTGCATAATTGCCTTTTCGCATCGGCTTATTACAGTAGAAGCATTTACAGTCTTGCAGTTCAACTAATACATTTGCTACCGCATTCAATTGATTTCGATTTGGCTCAAACATGAATTGTTCAAGATTCGGTAATTTATTCAAGATTGGTGCATTGCTACTGTTCTTCCTAATGTAGTCAATCCAACGTTTCTGACATAGTTCTTCAATGATCTCGCTGAATTGTCGTAAGCAAAACATGACTTGAGGCAGAAGAATGAGTTGCTTGCCGCACTGATCGAGCTGATATAAAAACTCAAAATTTTGACCAGTGATGTTTTGTAAGTAACGGACTGGCATATCTTTTACTGTACGGGCGACGTCTTTAACTAACTTCAACCATACTAATGAATCCCGCCTTAAAAGCCCAAGAGATGAGTAATTTTGCCGAAGTTCAATAATTCGATTTACAATCGCTGCTTGCTTACCGTTGTTTTGATTTAAGATGAGTTGTCCTTCATCGTTAAATACATACGGTACAGCCTGCTTCCAGTACAGTTCAACAAACTTCTCAGCGATATCTGTATATTCAAGTGTCAAACATGTGCCTGTATCTTCACCTTTTTCAATAGCCAATCGGCTAAGGCTAATGAGTAAAGCAAATTTATAGGTGCTACTAAAACTTCCTGATTGTAAGATGAGCTGAATGTTTTTTAAAAATTTAAGTTGTTGTTGTGCATTCGGTAAATCCATTCTTATCACTGCTCACAATCCTGTATGACTTTTAACTCTTCTCTTAATATTAATGAGATTACTTTATTTAAATATTTCCGTCTAACTCATTGATCAAAAAGTCATTAACGATCAATCGTCAACATCCCATCCCAACTAAAGTAATTACGACTTAGACTTTCTCGCTTACCTGACCATTTACGATTCGGCAAATAACAGCTTCCTACGGCGATCTTGGTCTTGCCAAAGCGTTGCTGAATCTGTTCATAGGCTTGCATCAAATTTTCATTGTTTCGGATACGCTCATGGTCGGCAAATAATGCAGGAATATAATGCTGCTTATCCAACATATCCGTCAGAATGACACCACATTTTTTATAGATGACATCTTGCTTATAGACACTTTCTAGGAGTTGAAGTGCTGTACGTACAAGCATGGTTACACTATCAGTTGGCTCATCAAGATCAATGGACAAACTCTTGCCATAGTACGGTGCATGTCGATTAAAAGGATTAGACTGTACAAAGACAATCATCGTGCCACAAAGTGCTTGTTCTGATCTAAGTCGTTTTACCGCATATTGCACATACTTGGCTAAAGCTTCTTTTAAATCCTCTAGTGCTGTAATTTTTTCACCAAAAGATCGACTTGCGACAATTTGCTTGCGTGGCTCTGGTGCATGCTCGAACTCCATACATGACTGCCCTTGTAATTCCATCACGGTACGTTGCATCACCACGGAAAAAGCTTTTCCTAAACGATGTGGATTGCACTGTGCCAAGTCTAATACTGTATTGATACCATATTGCTTGAGTTTTTGGCTGTGCTGACGTCCTACACCCCAGACCTCACTCGCATCGATCAAGCTCCAAAAGTAGTCGCGATGTTTGGGATCCATCTGCGCCAGATTACAGACTCCATTAAATCGTTTAGCCTTTTTAGCCATATAGTTAGCAAGCTTTGCTTCAGTTTTAGTTCTACCAATACCCACACATACAGGCAAACCAATCCACCGTAGGATGCGTGTCCGCATGTGTTGTGCATATTCATTCAAGTCATAACGCTTGGCATAAGCGGTGAGCCTTAAAAATGACTCATCAATGGAATAGATTTCTTGTTCATCAGGTGCGACATATTGACCTAAGATGGTATGAAAGCGATGAGACATTTCCGCATAGAGAGCATAGTTACTCGACAGTACTTGGACTTGATGCTGTTCCACAATGTCTTTGATCTGAAACAATGGCACACCCATCTTAATGCCTAAGTCTTTGGCTTCTTGAGAACGCGCCACAGCACAGCCATCATTATTCGATAACACAATGACAGGTCGCTGATTCAGTTTTGGATTAAATAAACGCTCACAAGAAACATAGCAATTATTGACATCAACGAGCGCGTAGATTTCTTCTCGGCTCATTTAAAGTTCTTAATCAGTTTAGTGACCACGCCCCAAATTTCAAATTGCTGCCCTTCTAAAGGGTGAATATCAGGATAATCTGCATTCTCTGCTTTAAGCCAGCAACCCATTGCATCCATGATTAGACGTTTTACCGTAAATTCATTATCAACGAGCGCAATAACAATATCCCGATGCTTGGCTTCAATACTTCGATCTACAATCAGCTCATCATTAATATCAATTCCGACATTGAGCATGGATTGAGAATTCACACGTACAATAAAGGTTGCTGTTTCATTCTTAATGAGGTGTTCATTCAGATCGAGTTTTTTATCAATATAGTCTTGCGCTGGTGATGGAAAACCCGCTTGTACACGTTCTGTGGCCAATAGAATTTCAACATGCGTGACTGGATCTAATTGGCGAATATTTTGAATTTCGTGTTCTTTTGGTTTTGCTTTTAAAAATGCTTTAATATCAGCAATACGTGCTTCAGGCACACGAATGACTTTAGTGGCTTGATCGGGTTTTGGTTTACGTCCTGCCCCTTCTCGACGTCCACCATGTTGTTTTGACTCGCTCACGAATGACATACAATCCCTATTTAATCTTGAAAAATGTAACAATATTCAAGATTCTAGGCTGATCGATATCTTTAGTTCAAGAGCTAGTCCGATGCATATTGGCTGATACCTTGGATCATACAGCTTTTATTCCTGTATTTCCGATGAATGGTCTTAAATTACCTTTTTCCAAAGAAGATTAAGCCATTCTTCTTTACGATCAGGACGCTTATCTAGCGTAATCCATTGTTTTAATACCTCAACCCCATCCAACTGATCTAACAGTTCTCTAGCTTGTTCTTCATCTAAATCGGTAAATGTTCTGCCGTCTTGTACTCTGTCAGTTGTGCCGTATTTAAAAGACATATAACAAATGCCTGTACGGCGTAGTGCACGATGAATTCTAACCAATACATCAAGCAATTTATCTCGATCACAATGCAGCAAAGATGCACACGCCCAAACGCCATCATATTGATCAATATCATCTAATTCGTAGAAGCTTTGATGGCGAACATTTATACCTGTAAGTTCTGAGGCCTTATTCACCAATGCTTCTGAATAGTCGATAGCATCAACGTTATACCCTTTCCTTATAAAAGCTAAAGTATCACGACCAGAACCACATCCTAAATCTAAAATGTGAGCATTATTTGGTAAATTATTTAGAAAAGGTTGATATAAAGTTTCCATATCAACACTTAGAGTGGCTGCAATGAAATGCTCTGCCTGGTTATTATAATAATCAATAGTTTCCATTACTTATATGCTTAGGCTAATACTTCGAACCAAGTGTACTAAAAAAATAAAAATGAAGGGAGCCTATGCTCCCTTACGAATCTATGAACTAATCAAATAAATCTGCTCTAACCTCTGCAAGACTACGGTCTGATTTAATCCTATTACATATTGGATGAACAAGAACGCCGTTTTCAATTATTCCATGCCCTCCCTTTGACAAGGCAATACGATGATCTGCTTCTGTTGAATTCACATAAATCAAACCATCACAAATCTCACAATGATTATGGTTCCGGGCTTCAAATTCATCTCTTAACAACTTTTTTGTTAAAGAAGAAAATGCTTTCGGTTTATTCTTTTTGCCAGGGCTAAGTGATTCCACATAGCCCACTACTTTATGAATAACCTCCTCATCATAAGATCCTACAAACCTTTCTAAGTAGAACTCATTGAAATTGATGTATTTAAAAGACTTACACATCGATAAAATAAAAGTGTTTAACCTTTTTTCATCATCAAAATCTAATTCCATAGTCAAGCTGATACAGATAAATGCTTTATACACCGTTTGTAACCGCTCATATCCTTTGATGCCACTACCATATTTACCAACGGTTTCAGCAGTAGC
This sequence comes from Acinetobacter sp. YH12117, assembly GCF_013418865.1. NCBI lineage: Bacteria > Pseudomonadati > Pseudomonadota > Gammaproteobacteria > Moraxellales > Moraxellaceae > Acinetobacter > Acinetobacter sp. YH12117. The sequence goes on along the minus strand of NZ_VPBF01000002.1, from coordinate 152,861 downwards.
TACAGGAAAGTTAGAAAGTAAAAACTCAACACTACGGCGTACTCGAATAAAGTTTTTATAATTTACTTTCTTGCCTTCAATCTCCATTAACCCCTTGTCAATTTCAAATACAATTGCAAACCAAGCTAAGAATGAAGTGATCTGAAAGTTTTGATCTTTGTAAAAATATAAACGAGGATGCAAACCTAAACTTGGAATTCCTATACTTTTAGTGGGTGTAGAAATTCGACATAAAACAGCCCACAATTCATGCATTAATTCTTCGACTCTTCTCCCTTGATCATTACTGTATATGTTTTGGGAAGCGTCACCAGCAATAATGTTAAGCAATTCACTTACCAGGCCTATTTTTCTACCATGAGTCAAATCTGCATCTAGTAGAATCGTATGGAACAAGTGATCATGGATTTCTTCCCCCAACTCTATAATCTGGTTGATCCGCTCATATTGCAGTTCTGCCAAATTCGATCGGTTGTCATTAATATAACAGCATGCATAAGTTGCATAAAAAGCATCACTGCCTCTATTCTGCAAATGGAATTCTTCGTACTTATCTAACCGCTTTGTATCCGAGTTAATTGAACGAAATACTTTACGAGCTTGTTCAGGTGTACCTACAACTTGTCTAAAGCTTAATTTTGTATCTTTTAATTTATCTTTTAACACTGGATCTTCACAGACTTTCTGAAAGTCAGCTAAATCACCAAGATTGTTCCGAATTAGGCGGATATCTTTTTTCTGTGCATTTGTAAAAATAGGCGCATCTTCTACTTGTTCATCAGCAAAATATCTTTTAACCCAAGCATAGATAATTGAGAGCCGGTGCCCACCGTCAATCACATAGAGATTTTCATTGGTATCTTTCCAATACAAGATAGAAAGATTTACATTACGATCCATTAAACAATCGTCTATAAACCCATGAATTTCTTCAACACTCCAACACTCAGTAGATCGCTGATTATCAGCTTTATATAATCTATCAATGATTGGATGTTCTGCAAAATCAGTAAGAGATATCTCAAAATTATAACGCTGATTTGATTGAGACATTTCTTCAACCAGCATTACCTTTCTTTGGATAATATTAGTTAATAGCTTGGTATGTGCCATTTGTATTTTCTCTAGGCAATACTTTCCTACATCTCGCGTGATAACGAGATTTAAAAGAAAGTAGGTTTAATTCAATATTATGTATGGTTTGAGCTATAGACTTGTAGCACTCAACAAGAGTATTGAGATTGCCTGAGAAAATGGAGGGCTAAGATAGATCGTATTCATGCTTGTTCCTGTAGTCGTAAATTAAAAACTTACTTCCATCCTTTCCACGAGATGGAGGCAAGCCAAGCAGGGGTGGAAATACCGTACTACAGAAGACGGCCAGTCAAAAACTGCCCTGCCTGGCCCACCATGACAATAGACTAAGCATAAAGTGCAAAAAACCGCATAAGCGGTTAAGTGCTTCTGTAGTAAGTTCAGGTTTCCACGCCTGGTTACAGATTTTGCTGTAACACATTCATATTATGAATATAAGCGGCATTGGTCAAACAGCAATGCTCAATAAATAAACATATATTTGTATTTTATGAAACAAAAGCTATTTCCTCATTAAAAAATCAAATTTTTCTTCTTAATAGAAGATTGAGCAAAAGTTTAATAAATCTCACACGATGTAAAATTTATAGCTCAAGATAGCTTTTACCCGATACTTATCGGCAATATTATTTAATGCGTTCAAGATAGCAGAATCAAGAGATTCTATGCCATTGTACTTGTTCAAATGTAAGCGTCCGCTGAACCCCATGCCTATTTTTTAATTTGAGTTGGATTTCCAGCGATGTGGTAGTAATTCTTCTATTTGGGTCGCTTTATGCGTCGGCAGCCTTTTCAGCACATCACTTAAATAGGCATACGGATCCAAGCCATTCAGCTTTGCTGACTGGATTAAAGTCATGATATTTGCCGCTCGCTGTCCACTGCGCAGCGAGCCAGCAAACAGCCAGTTCTTGCGCCCTAAGGCCCAAGGTCGCATTTGATTCTCTACCCAATTATTGCAAATCGGTAGATTGCCATCATCCAAATAGCGGCTTAAAGCTGGCCAACGCTTCAGAGTGTAATTGATCGCCTTGGCGGTGGGAGAACTCGATGGCACCGTCAGATGATGTTGGTTGAGCCATTCATACAGTTGTTGCATCACCGGTTGACTATGCTGTTGCCGGTATTCGCGGCGCTGTTCTGCTGTACTATCGGTCTTTTTCCTGAGTTCTGCTTCTATCGCATACAGTTTCTGAATCAGCACTAATGCCTGTTCAGCGACCTGACTTTTCCCGGTCACATGCAGTTCATGGAATTTACGACGTGCATGGGCCATGCAGCCCACCTCAATGACCTGGCCTGATTTAAAGCGTGCTTTATAACCACTGTAATCATCACAGACTAGATAACCCTGCCAGCCTTTCAAGAACTCTGCAGCATGCTGGCCTGAACGACTATCCTGAAAGTCATAGATCACCGCCTGAACTGGATTGTACTGTGTAGTGGCATAGGCCCAGACATAACCTTTCTTCGGTTTTTTATCATTCTCACCCATCCGCATGATGGTGACCGGTGTTTCATCTGCATGCAGCACCTGCTGTTGTAGTACCACCTCTTTTAAGGCATTGGCCAGAGGTTCCAGTTCTACACCGCAGCGACCTATCCAGTCAGATAACGTTGATCTAGAAAGCTCGATTCCCGCCCGCTGATAGATCAGACGTTGACGGTACAGCGGTAAATGATCGGCATACTTCGATACCAGCACATGGCTAAGCAGTTCAGGTGAAGCAATGCCTTTATCAATCACATAGGCAGGCATCGCTTGCTGAGTCAGGGTGTCACACTGATCACAGACCCATTTGCCACGGATATGCTGTTCCTTGTAGAACTGTGCCGGTCTGAAATGCAGTTTTTCACTGATATCTTCGCCGATACGACGTAACTGGCAGCCACAACTGCATTGGGTTGATGCAGGTTCATGCTCAATACGGATGGTGTGTAAATGATCTGGCAGCAGTCGACGTTTAGGTTTGTTGACTGTGGCTTTGTGTGTCGCTGCATCGGTTTTATCTGCATTTAATCGTTCTAATTCCAGATCAACGGCTGCGATATCTTCTTCGACCGCCTCATCCCATAGATGGATTTGTTTTGCGGTGAGATGTTCGTTTTTACTGCCGAATTTATGCTTTTTAAACAGCGCCAGTTCATGCTCGTATTTTTGATTGAGAATAGAAAGATGCTGAACTTTGGCATCCAATTGCTGGTTTGATTTTTCTAATTCTTGATTTGATTGTGCCAGAGACTGATGCTGCATCGCCAACTGCCGGGTAAATTCCAGCAGTTGTTCATGGGTCAGTTGGCTTAAGTCAGGCAGCATTTTCATGACCGCAGTATGCCTGAGGTCATGACGCAGAGGAAATAGAACGTTTGGAGAATAGCAGAATAGCCGAGCTTGGTTTAGAGCATCGTGACCACTTGCTGTCGTCCAATGCGCTGCCAAGGCAAACCCTGGATTAATGCCTGTAACTGTTCTGGACTGAGAGCTACGTTTTCACCCTGGTGAACTTTAGCCCAGTGGAATTTTCCCTGTTCCAGCCGCCGGGCACACAGCCAGATGCCCAATCCATCATGCACCAGCACTTTCATGCGATGGCCACGCTTATTACAGAACAGGTAGGCGCAATGCGGTTTGATCGAGCCAAAGGCTCTCAGCACCTGAGCCATGGCAGTATCCATACCCGCACGCATGTCCATCGGCTGGGTAGAGAGCCAGATTTCATCAATGCGGATCATGTTGCAAGTGCCTTGAGTAATTCTGCTAAAGCAGATATTTCTGATACTTGCCATTTCAAGCCAATTTCTGCTTTTGAGTGGGGTAAAGTAATTTGAACCGTTAACATGTCAGTAGGAGTAGGATCTAATGGTGCAGAGCAAGATAAGGCAATAAATGCAGGTTTATTCGGTAGTGGTGAGCGATCATTCCCTGGCTTACCATCAATTAAGCGAATCCATTTGGATACAAGATTTGTATTCAATCCATGTTGCAAAGCGACCGAAGCAATTGAAACGTTCGGTGCTTTAAGGCAAAGGATTTCTTTCTTTGCTTCGAGAGGTTCATGTTCATCAGGGTTGTTACGTCGTAAAGGCTGTACGGCCTTATTTGTCTCGGAGAGTGGTGGCAGTCCAAACAACAAACCCCATGACCATAACTTATGGGGCTTGTTGGCTATTTTGCTGCGTATTGTGTGGCTTTTTGTGATTAAGCCTTACATCGCTTCACGCTGCGCTTCATCTTCCAAATAGCTTTCTAAAGAATCATCTAGCGCATATAACCATGGCGTGTGATGTGGCTTAGCCATTTTTCCAGTCATTACTGAGCGATAGACTTTATCTCTAAAGCCCATAATGTTTTCTTTTTTATGCTTTTTCCATTGCATGAAAATATCATGCACTGCATCAATATTGAATGATGGATAGTCCGTCTGCGCAATCAGGCGTTTGATGTAATCGCCTTGGAAGCGGGCAGATTGTTCATCGTTCAATAGGCGCTGCTCTTTTTCATGTAAGGTCTGCGTATGGCTCTGCATTTCTGCCGTGCTTGGTAAAGTAATTTTGCCCAAAATCACATCACGGACAAACCATGCTTGCGCATCGAACATATTGAAGGTGTACCATTGATCTTGCATGCCCAAGTAGAACAAGCGAGGATTCTTTTCCCACACCACACCCTGATATAAACCCTGCGGATAAAGGCAGTTATGTGTTCTGAGGCGTAGGTTATCTTCAATAAATGGGAAGTGGTGCAAATAGCCTGTGCATAAAATAATGGCATCAATTTTGGCAGATGTTCCATCACCAAAATAAGCAGTATTTTCATCTACACGCAGTAATTGTGGCTTTTCAGACCAGTTTTTAGGCCATTTAAAACCCATGGCTTTACTGCGATAGCAACTGTAAATTTGCTTAGCACCGTATTTATAACATTGTGAACCAATGTCTTCGGCAGAGTAGCTGCTGCCAACCAATAACACAGACTTACCTTTAAATTCCAGCGCATCACGGAAGTCGTGTGCGTGCAAAATGCGACCATGGAATTGATCAAAGCCTTCATAAACAGGAACACGTGGGGTAGAGAAGTGTCCAGATGCAACGACAACATAATCAAATTGTTCTGAATAGTGCTGTTGTTGTGCATAATCTTCGACATCTACCGTGAATTTTTGCGTTGTTTCATCATAGGCAATATGCTGAACGGCACTATTGAAACGGACTAAATCTTTGACCTGTGCTTTTTCTGCACGGCCTTTGATGTAATCCCACAGTACTGCACGTGGCGGATATGAAGCGATTGGTTTTTTGAAATGTTCATCAAAAGTATAATCGGCAAATTCTAGCGCTTCTTTGGGGCCATTTGACCATAAATAGCGGTACATACTGCCGTGGACAGGTTCCCCATGTTCATCTATACCAGTGCGCCAAGTATAGTTCCATAGCCCGCCCCAATCATTTTGTTTTTCGAAACATACAATTTCAGGAACTTGTAGACCTTTGGCCTTTGCTGACTGAAACGCTCTTAATTGGGCCATGCCACTTGGGCCAGCACCAATAATTGCAATTCGATCCATTGCTATCTCCATTAGTTTTGAGTTCTTAATTACCTCTCCAATTTTGAGTGTCACAATTTAGGATTTGAAATATAAGCATTATAAAGATAAGCAAATACAATCCTAAATTGAGCGATTAAAAATCTGTTCAAAATAGGATGTGAATTAAAAAAAAGAAAAAATAATAAAATGTGCTAAAGACAGTAAAAATTACCTAAGCAATTCATCTTTATAAAAAACACATTTTTTAAGAAAGCTGATCTTATCATAATTTCTGATTAATTGTGGCTTTGCTTAGTTATAAAAGTGAATTTAAAGTCATTCCATTAATATTGGCGGATTCAAGCGGCAAGTGCAACAGTATAAAAACCAGCGGCTTTGTTGCACAAAGATTTCATAACTATATGATTTTAGAAGTTTTGATTATTTTTTGATCCAAAATTAAATTTATTTAAATCAGATGCTTACATATTTATGCAACAAAGCCCTTTGAAAATATAAATTATCGTTTAAGTGGACAATACTCCCTTGCAAAGCTTCTTGAATACAATGATCTGCCTCCATATACGTATCCTTCATTTAGTTCGCCTCCATTTTTCAATTAATGGGATTTCTAAATCTGTTAAATTATTTAACGCTGAGATTACTATTTCAATTGCATCACACCATTTGACAACTCTTGTATACCGATGGGGAGTCTATGATACGAAATGCTACAGACAAGTCATTTTAGATCGACTGGCACATACTTGTACTCTGCTAAAAAAACATAGAATCATGGAAAGATAAAAAATAGAGATCTTTATAAGTAAATGAATTCTTAAAAACATTCAAACTTCTAGGAAGAACATTCTGGAAAAAGTAGTCAGGTGATCATCGCAAAAGTCTGATGGAAACCAAGTTGGGTTGCATCAAATTATTGAAAGAGTTATGTCTCTAATTTATATTTTTAGAGTAATTCCATCTTTCTATTCTTTATGTAACCACAGCACTTAGGTTTTAAACAGCATCCTACTAAATAAATTAAAAGCAAGAATCATCCTTTTAAAAATACCAAAATTTTCAATCAATTAAAATCAACTCCTAAAACAGATTTTCACAACCATAAAAACTCCATTTACTATAAATTAACACTTAATCCAATTGATCACATTAAAACCAATAAAATACTTTTTTTAAAGGAACAATAATTTCGAGATACCTCTATTAACTTTAACAAAGATTAAATATTAAAAAATTTCTCAAAAAGATTTGCATTTCTGTCTAAAACCACTCAAAAAAGCTAATAATGGGGGTGAAATCACCCCCCTAAACTTCCCTATTTTTGAACACAAAAAACCAGATTATCTGCAAAGAAATACTAACAAAAAACCAATTTGCAAAGTTAAAAACAATATCCATATGTTTTCAATGTATTTTTTTTGATAAATTTCCGTTCATATGCTCAACCTCAGATAGAACCCTTGAGCACTCTTTTTTGATACTCTCGGCACTCTTTCATCTTGTAAAAGACGCTTTGCAACAGCATCTTTTGAATAAAATTATTATCTTTTTTATTCCATATTTTATATTTTTTTATTTTCACTTCTCCGATTTTTACATTATTAAATTCACTCGGATCATATTTATCCGATTCAAAATTAGGTGAATCTTTTGAATAAATTTTATTGATAAAATCTAAGAATCTTTGATAGTCAATCAAGTCATTTTTAGATGATGCCTTAAAGTTCAAAATAGGACGATCTTTTTCAAGTGAAATTTTATTTTCTAAACAATCAAAAAAATGTTTAAGATCTTTCTGGTTTACATTTTCATTTAAGTTAAAAGGTTGCTCAATCTGATAGAGAGTAGACCATGTCACCATTTTACTCCAAGTAAAACCGATAAGATCCTCATGATTAGCATCATTTTTGACGTGATTTGTATAGAGAGAAAACGGCTGGCTGATCGATTGAATGAACTTCAATACTTCAGGATCGATCGTTGCTTTTTCTTTTTTTTCCCGCCACTTCCGGCATTCCTCTAAAAACGTTTCACGGTATAAAAACACTTCCTGTTGTTGAGGCTGCTTCTGCTTTTTCTTGCTCTTTAATGCAACAGTTTGAGAATTATTTTCTGTGTGTGAATGAATCTTCTTGATCAATTTTAAAATATCTCTTTCATTCGACTGAAATTCAACCTTGAAATCGCGATGCATCAACTGACTATCGCCTAATAATGCCTTGATCAATTGAGGTGAATATTCACGGTTTGCTTGATAAAACATGTCAGCAATCAGGATATTCAGATGATGCAGATAATGTCTTGCAGTGATCCGAATGTCTTCATGCCCCATCAGATGCGCAAGTCGAGACCAGGCTTGGGCACTACGCGATGAAGCATCCTTCATATTGGGTAAAATGTGCTTTTTAAGCTTACGCCCAAACTCGGAATCATAGTCAGTAAAACAACGTACCAGTGCTATGCTGCCTTTTAAAAGGATAGCCAAATGTGAAGCGGTACTATGCCTGAAAGCGTGAAAGGTATATTGATGATCGTTTGTCCCTAATACAGTATTAAACAGCAACTGGGTAATTTTTGATAAATTTGTACTGGATAAAGGTTGTTCACCCAGCATAAAGAGCTGTTTGATTTTTCTATTGCAGACTGCTGCAGTCGCTTTAGAGCCAGGTAACTGGTTTTGATAAAAGCGACAAAATCCTGTGAACTCGTCCGGTGCTAAAAAATAAGCTAAATCAAACTGACGCGTGGCATTATCACTTTTCAGATCACGCTCAGAATTTAGACGAATCCTAAGGGTGAGATCATCAGTATCACCCATTGTTTTTCTCATTTTATGGTCAGATCGATCGTCTTTCTGCTGATCTAAAGCGGATTCAAACACATAATAGAGCTGTCGATTGTCAGGATGTTTTCGTAACTGCGGAGATACAAAATCATCGATACAGATCCCGGCAGCTTCATCAATACGCAAGCCCAGTCTAAATGCCAATGTATAGACCCATTCTAGACAGGTTGCATCCTGCTCAGTCAGACCCAAAGCTTCTGGGTATTCTCTAAGAATCCGTATCATCAATTGAAACATCTGCGGACTAATGAGTCTGGTTTTTAAAAATAAACCGTCACTTTGACGTTCATATAAATATTGCACAATCGGTGCACGATGATTCTTGACTAAGTATTGGTGAAAGGCTTTCAGCCGATCAAAGGCATAACCCGAGGTATTGTATTTTTTATTGTTGTTGGTTTGGGCGGTCGTTTTATGATTTTTCTGATCATTCAGCAGTTTTTCTTCAACAATCGTGCGATACATTTCCTCAAACTGCTCTTCAGTGGCTGTATCTAGATTGATCTGCTGTTCTAGAACATAACAAAGTAGGTCAAGCACAAAACTACTATAGTAACGCTTGATTGTTGAGACTTTAATCGCTGCTTTCCCCTCCTGATAAGCAAATTCGTTTTTTAACCACTGACACACACGTAAATGTGCAATAGCCACTACATAATCCAGGTACTCGCCATTTTCAGCCTCATACGCAGATTTATAGTCCTCAGATTTATGTATTTTTTCTTGGAGTTGATCCGCAAGCTGTTTGGGTTTGATTTCCTGATGAAAAGATAAAAGCCAGGATTTCAGCTCATGACGTTGACCGGTTCGTCGATCATGAAATGTTTTGACTGTAACTGTAGGCATCTCCAATTCTAAAAATTGGTTATTTTTGCCAAGGTTTCTAATTCTGGTCTGAATGGTTTTCCAGTTATCGGGTTGATCATAGAGCTGTGTATACTGCTCATAGATTAAAGGCGAAGTGATGATCTGATTGTTCAGTACACTGGCACTTAACACATCCAGATTAGGAATCTCTTGCCACAAGACATAATCCATATGCTTAAAAATGGCAAAACCGGTCTTTTCCAAGCCTTTTAAAAATAGCTTCACGTGATTAAGCTGTGTAAATGGCTGATCCTCACGTCCTTTTCTAGAGTCCCCCTCCTCCGCCATATAATGTCACCACTCAAGGCGAGATGATTTTTAGTGAAATGCCTTGGCCAGTTTTTATAAATCTGCACGGTCTCTTTAAGGTAATTCGTGACAAAATCAGCAGACATGGGCTGTAACTCCAAATGCTCCACGACTTCCGCAAGATTCACCTGACCTTTTTGGGACTTGATCCGAGGATGTGATATGACATAGAGCATAAAACCATCATTTTCCAATTTCACTTTAAAACTAGTTATCCCGAGTGTCTCGATGGTTTGCGTCAGATATTTTCGATATGCATTGAAATGATCCTGCCAGTAGCCTGTAACAGGAACAGGACGTCCTACTTTTCGTGAATCAGTTTTTTTATCATGCACATAAAGCAGTTGTGCCTTAGGATCGTAATGTTTGAGTAACCCCGGCATGCCGACTATTGGACGTACCGTCAGGCAGATTAAGGAAAGATGCCACATCCAAATGCTGTAAGCATTCAGCTTCTCGATCAGATTCGCTTGAGTATTGGCTAATGTGTTTTTGACAAAATGATAAAGCTGATTAAAAAATTCACTCGCGGCCTCTACAGTCCAGCATCGCTGACTACCAATACGTTCCTCACGATGAAAAATATGGCCAGGGTGTTCATTCTCAATCCATGGATCACCTTTTCTACGGTCTAATAGAACATTAATATAGTCTTGAAAATGCTGGTCGATTTGATCGATCTGACGCCCTTCATAGTTCCATTGCACGATATGATGAGTATCTCGATTAGCCAACAAGTGTGCGACTAGGTTATCACCAGTCTCCATATCCAGATGGAAGTAGATTTGTCGCTCTAACATCCCGCAGGTGATTTCACCAATCTGATGCTCTTTAAAGACTTCCCGCAAAAAATTATTGTACTCAATCACACAAAATTCAGGTTCCTCTAAAGCCTCTAAACTGGTGATCCAGGGTGCTGGTATGCGCCATTCTAGAGTTAAGGCCCGATTATAACGCTGTGCTTTATCTTGCATGGCACCGGAATGATTGGCATTCAACTTAGGATCGATCACCCAATAATAATGGATGACTTTTTTGACTGATTTTTTTTTAATTCTACCAATACCAATCAAATACTTGATCTTTTGAAAGACCGTTGGACTCAGACCGGTCAAGAGACACATCAGACCACACACAGCTAGAGCCGATTGATATGCATCATTTCTCGTATTTTCTTGATAACACTCGTGCAATCGCTGATATACCTCAGTTAATAAACTGGGTTTCAGATAAAGCGGATTAGTTTTACAGGCTAAGTCACGTCGCTGAATTCGCTTAGCTTGCTTTTCAAGCTGTTTCTGTTTGTCGTCAGAGAAACTCCCCTTCACCCGCTTGGCGATCTCATCCTGTTCAGGATCAGAAATATTGACGTCTGTATCTTGTCCAGTATCCTCATTCTCTACATCCAACGATGATGTGCCTGAATCAGATTTATAGGTCATGCCCTTTTTAATATCGTTAATTAAAGCCTGAACATTAATTACTGTTGAATTTAATCTACTATTGGCAATCTCGTTGAAAACAATAATAAATTGTTGAATATAGCGGCCAAGATTAAGCTGTTCAAAATCATTTTTTATTGTTTTACGCTCTAAAAGAATTTTTAACTCGTTGGCATCAAATTCATCCATAGCTTGGAGTTTTCGTGTAACTTTTTTATACAACAGTTTATTTTTCTCAGTATTCGATAACTGCTTTTGCAAAAGAAGTTTTAAATTATAAGATACTGTATTGATTTTATTGTTGTTTTTACAATTATTTAGAATAACCTTTTTTTCACCCTTTTCATCCCTTGTAATCTGAGGCTCTAACAAGATGATTCCCTTCAGCATTTCGCACAAGACTGCAGTCAAAAGATAGGAATAGATGAATGCTGCTTTTTGTTGGTCGCTTAGTTGTCCTATAGATGCACTTTTAGTCCATTGCGTTAAGCCTGCTAATAATTTCTGTTGTGTCACTATCCGATTATTTTTAATCACCACATGTATTTTGTGAGCAGCAGCATACAGTTCCTGTGCCTGCTGATCTTGCGCAAGGAGCTGATTCAAAATTTGTTTTTTTTCGCTCAGGGACTGATTGACCCATTCTTCCAATAATTTGGTTTCTTCGTCTAACTCTGACGATTTATCATTTTGACTCATAAAATCACCATAATTTTTTAGGGTAAAAATTGAAAATTTGGTTTTGCTCTAACTTGAGGTTCAAGTCTTTATGCAACTTGAAGTATTTTTTATAGGTGCTGGCACTCAATTGAACATGACGCTGCAGATTTGGATCCGATCGCATATGCTGTGATAACCGCAGACCTAAGGCTTCGGATAATTGAGTAAAAAAACAGGTAAACAGCACAGCATGGACATGTTTCTGTTTGTGCTTGTCGACCTGTTGCAGATCTAGAGGAATTTTATGGATTAACCATTTTAGGACCTCAAATTCATCAACGGCTTTATTCGATTTCGCCCCCGTGTTAAGAGTTCTTTTGATGTAAGCATCCAGCTTGTTTTTAAGATTCAAGATAAAACCTCGAATAAAGTCTGGTAAATCTAATATCAAAAGTGCTCTGAGTTTGATCAGAACTTCAAATGATTTTTTTTGCATGTTGAAACCTAGTAAATAGGTATGAGCAATTAGTCCATACCATCTTCAAAATCAGTCTTCTTTTAAGCAAGCAAATTTGTAGACTTCCGCCTTACTCCAACGAAGAGTACGTCCATGTCTAATAGGATTAATTGGGCCATTTTCATATAAAGCCCACTTACGTAAAGTCTGTTCTGCATACCCTAAAAGCCTAGCTGTCTCTCTAGTGGTCAATAAAAGCCGATCATCTGTAATCGGCTTATGTTTATGCTTAAATGACATTTTTTTGTGTCCTTGTTGATTTAGAGTCATAACACCACAAATCAATTTGGAATAATACTTTGCAAAAATATGTTTTTCTTGCTAAATTTTCAGTTAAGATAAGTTGTACTTTAGTCAGTCAGAGTGATACATGGGCCGCCCGCGAAGAACTAGGTTAGATTTTGCAAAAACAATAAGTTGGTATGACTTTTTTTATAATCAGTTAGTAAGCTTTGGTAGATATAAAAATGATTATGATATGGAGAAATTTTTTTATGGATACCAAAAAGATTACAAGGTACAGAACTTATTTACAAAGTATAAATGGGGATTATCCACACCACAAAAATACCAGATAAATAATGTTGAATCTAAATGTATTGGTTCATCTCAAATTATCAACCATCCCCTGTGGAAAATTTTGAAATATCAAATATTTGATGAAGATCTTATATTATTAGAATTAACTACTCTACCTCACTATATCGTAGAGTTCATTTCATCCAATCGACGTATTAAAGATTTTGATAAGAGTCGCTTAGAACATATAGCAAGCTATGGCTCACTCGACAGCCTATGTACATTGTATTTATTGCATCACTGGGGAGTAACAATTAATAGTACTGCTCTTTCTAATGATTGCTGTTCACTTCTCATAAATTCATTAGAGTTATTACTAAAAAGAAATCCTCACTTCCATCGTTCACATGTCTTTTTATTTGATGAATTATGTGATCAGATCTTCCTTATGGAATTAAAAGGATATAGTCGTCCACTCAAAATTAAATTAAATTGGCGAGAATACAGAAAGGAAAACTGGTCTAGTGAAGTTAAAGAGATATCTACAAAAGCTGAAGCAGATTTCCGTGTTCACCCCAAACTTCAAGACTTCATTCCAAGCACAGATCAAAACCTAGTAGAACTATAGAAAGAAACTGTTTGTTTAAGTTGATTTTATCTGCTTACCATTTGCTTACCAGAATCTAAAAACAAAAAAACCACTTAGGATTAGTACACCTAAGTGGTTGTTTTATATGGTGGGCCCAGACAGACTTGAACTGTCGACCAACGGATTATGAGTCCGCTGCTCTAACCAACTGAGCTATAGGCCCTTTTCACCGAAATTGTTATATATCAACAAGTTCAGGCGCCATGAATACTATCGAAGATTTTTTTAAAATACAAGCCCTTTCAAAATCGCTTGTACAGTAAGACAACAGTTAACCAGAAGCTCAAAAATTAGCAGGAAATTGCACAACATCGTCTCATCAAGCATTGCACTGAAACTGCGCTCATATCATGAGAGGTAAATTCGAAATTTATTTTTTTTAAGATAAAAAAGCAATAAATCAATAAAAAATTATACTTTTTTGAAATAACTTTATATCGTGAGTACAAAAACTTATAAAGTATTCGTATTGCTGAAATTTTAAACTCTTTTTGAGTTCAGTGACTTTTCTTTGCGCGATTCGAACACAAGTTCAGCAATAGACCAAAGCACAATCACCATTAAAATGAGCGAAGCAACAATTAGTGCGGTCAAATATGTCATTTTGCTATTCCTGTTGAGGTTAAGCCTAAAGTTGGACATTGGCCTGAACTACGACCTATCTACGACAAAAGTCTAATGCTTAAATTATCTGCTGAATAGCTTTTTTTTCACTTTTTTAATAGTAATTTTCTATATACTCATTTATTTTAAGTCTTAATAACTTTTAATTTATATCTAAAAACAATAAGTTGTTAGATTATATTCTGCGGCTAAACAGGTCTTTATTTTTTCTGCACAGTTGCACAAATTAACCCTTGACTCTAAAGCCGAACAAGCACAAATTATGCGCTTTCGTTTGTTTTACTCTGTACCCATGTTAAAAAAATTTATTGGCGAAGCTGCATTTAAAGTTGCCGGATGGAGCTATAACGTCGAACCTGATATTCTGGAAGATAAACAGGTCATTATTGGTTTTGAGCATACCTCGATGCTCGATGCAGTGCTATCACTGGCCATCTTCCAAATTTTCGACATGAAAATTCATACCTTAATCAAGAAAGAATTATTCAAAGGTCCACTTAAACCGGTACTTGAAGCCGTGGGCGGTATTGCGGTTGATCGTAAAGCCAATCAGGACATCGTGGGACAAATGGTGGAGCTGTTCCAGCGCAATGAAAAATTCAATCTGGTGATTGCTCCTGAAGCGACCCGTGCCAAAAATGGTGAAGCACGTAAGCCAATTCGTACCGGTTTCTGGCATATTGCCAAAGCCGCCAATGTGCCGATTGTGCTGATGTATGCCAACTCTAAAACCAAGCAAGGCGGGATTTTTGGTAAAATTTATCCAACCGACCTGGCGCATGATCTCGCGCTGATCAAACAGCTCTATAAAGAAAACACCGGATTGGATATTATTATTCCAGACGTGAAAACAGCGTAAATTTTTCAGTTAAAACTTAAAACCCTGCCCTTTTTTCAGAAAAAGGGCTTATGGTAGAATCTGTGCAATTCGATCGGCATACAGCCAATCTACAAGGAGCATATTTCGCATGGCGGGTCATTCCAAGTGGGCCAATATCAAGCATCGTAAAGCCAAACAAGATGCTAGTCGTGGTAAGTTGTTTACCAAATACATTCGTGAACTGACAACTGCTGCTAAACTCGGCGGTCCGGATGCAGGGAGCAACCCTCGCTTACGTGCTGTAGTCGAAAAAGCATTATCGGTCAACATGACACGTGATGTGATTAACCGTGCGATTCAACGTGGTGCTGGCGGTGAAGATAACGATGACTTAAAAGAAGTCACCTATGAAGGTTATGGTGTCGGCGGTGTGGCTGTGATTGTAGAAACCATGACCGACAACTTAAACCGTACCGTACCAGACGTTCGTCACTGCTTCTCTAAAACCGATGGTAACTTAGGCACCAACGGTTCAGTGGCCTTCTTATTCACCAAACGTGGTGAAATTACGTTTGAAGATGTGTCTTTAGAAGATCAGATCATGGACGTGGCATTAGAAGCCGGTGCAGAAGATATTGAAGTCTCTGAAGATGAAATTCTGGTGATTACCACTCCAGAAACGTTTGGTACCGTTCAGGATGCTTTAGCAGCAGCAGGTTTAAAATCTGACAATGCTGAAGTGGTGATGAGCCCATCAACCAAAGCTGAAATCACCGACATCGACCAGGCTAAAAAAATCATGAAAATGATTGATATGCTTGAAGATCTGGATGATGTTCAGAACGTTTATACCAACGTTGAATTCTCTGATGACGTTTTAGCAGCCTTAGATGCTTAAAACTTACAGATAAAAAACGCGCTCATCTGGCGCGTTTTTTATTTCTTAGAAATTAAACTTTATTGAGCAAATTCGAGCAGTTTAAAACATTATATTCTTTAATCACGAAGCTCGAATGCAGCGCCACCACATGGTCAATTTTACCAATGCGTTTGAGTAAAATTTCACTGTAGTTTTCCATATCCCGCGCAATCACTTCTACAATAAAGTCAGCGGTTTGCCCGGTCACCAAAAAGGCATTAATCACTTCGGGAATATTTTCCAGTTCTTCCAGAAACTTGGCAAAGGTATCGGTATCATGTTTACTCAGCGACACCTGCAACAGGACATGCAGACTAAAGCCGAGTTTCTGGTAATTAATTTCCCGCTTTAAACCTGAAATAATATTATGATCAATCAGGCTTTTAATCCGGCGATGTACCGAACTCACCGACAAATTCACCCGCTCCGACAGTTCATTTAAATTGACATCTTCATGACTTAAAATTTCAAGAATATGCTTATCAAAGCGATCCAGTTCCATTTTTATACTCTTTTTAACAGGCAATGACACTTTATAATTTTAGCCGAATCAGTACCACAACAATATTTATTTCTCATTATTTTTTCATCTATTGAAATTTTTTTTCAAGATATGATGTGCAGACACAACTGTAGCCTAACGGATCAGACCTCTGCCATTTATCTTGATCTTTTAAAAACAGATAAACGGTTAGCTTCAATAAACCGCTGTTTTCTCAAAAATTTCCTTCTCTCTACTGCGTTTAAATTTCCTTCTCTCTACTGCGTTTAAATTGCCTTCTCTGCCCAAATACAGCTAATTCCAGAACGTTCATCTTTTACAAGTGTATACAAATAGATTAAAAAAAGATGCGTTTCAACACCAGCAAAACAAAAACATAAGAACACAAGGAATCGTCTTCATGGCTTTTAAATCTTTCAGTTTGCTGAAAAGCAAGCTCAGCCCGGTTTTAACTGTCGAAACCCAAACCAGCAGCTTTTTCAGTGGCATCAGCTCGACCTTGTCGAACTGGTTTGGACAACTCACCAGCCCCTCTACCCCAACCCTCGACAGCTTATTGCAAAGTCTGTTGTCTGGAAACAGCCTGGACAGCAGCAGTCTTAGCAATTTAATCAGCCAGTTTACAGGAAGTAATAGCGGCAGTTTGGATATTTCTAGCCTGATTAATCAACTGACCCAAGCCAATGGTGGCAGTTTTGATCTGGGCTCAATTAGCAATTTAATTGGTGGTTTAATTGGCGGTGGCGGTGGCGCTGGCGATATTGATATTGGCGTAATCGTAGAACTGGTAAGCGGCCTGATGGGTGGTGGTTCGGATGATCTCGACATCGCAGCGATTACTGAATTGGTTGGTGGTTTAATTGGCGGCGGTGCTGGTGACTTTGATATCGGCGCAATCGTAGAACTGGTGAGCGACCTGATGGGTGGTGGTTCAGGCGCTATCAACATTGCAGCGATTGCTGAATTGGTTGGCGGTTTAATTGGTGGTGGCGCTGGCGATATTGATATCAGTACAATTGCCGGATTAGTCAGTGGATTAATCGGTGGTGGTTCAGGCGATCTCGATATCACAGCGATTGCTGAATTGGTTGGTGGTTTAATTGGCGGCGGTACGGGTGACTTTGATATCGGTGCAATCGTAGAGCTGGTAAGCGGTCTGATGGGTGGTAGTTCAGGCGATATCGACATCGCAGCGATTGCTGAGCTTGTCGGTGGTCTCATCGGTGGTGGCGCTAGCGATATTGATATCGGTGCAATTGCCGGATTAGTCAGCGGATTAATTGGTGGTGGTTCAGGTGATCTCGACATTGCAGCCATTGCTGATCTGGTCGGTAGTCTGATTGGCGGTGACGCCGGCGACTTTGATATTGGTGCAATTTCAGAACTGGTCGGTGGCTTAATCGGTGACAATACGGGTGAAATTAACCTTGAAACGATTTCTGAACTGTTTGAAGGACTCATCGGCAATAACACCGGTGATCTGAACCTTGAAACACTGACCCAGTTATTTGAAGGTCTGACAGGTAGCAGCAGTGAGTTTGATTTAAGTGTCTTACTTGGCGGTCTCACAGACATCAGCAGTGGTTTTGATTTAGGCGGCTTACTGGAAGGTCTGACTGACGGTGGCACAGACTTTGACCTAGGCAATCTCACTGACAGCTTGGGCGATGCATTAGGTTCAACTGACTTTAATCTGGAAGATCTGTTACAAGGTGCCAGCACAGGAGCAGACAGCAGTCTGAGTCTGGACAACCTGTTGCCTGAACTTCAGGAAGCTCTGCAATCGACCAGTACAGAGAGCAGTAGCAGCAACTTTGACCTGCTTAGTCTTGCACCGCAACTGCCTGCAATTGATCTGGATTCATCTACCCCCTTCATTTAATAGAGTTGATAAAGTCAAAAAAATACGCGCTACAGGCGCGTATTTTTATGGTTGCCGTTTAAATACCGCGCCAGTCCACACGGGCATGACGCTCGGTCTGATAAATTCTCAGTACATATTGCCCTAAGGGTAAATCACTGAGTTCCTGTTTAAATTGCAGGAATTGTTCAGACAAGGTTTCGCCCTGCTCTTTTTCCCACGGTGTATCCTGAATTTCCAGAATCGGAGCCAGCATGGAACAGACCGCAATATCCGCCAGGCCTAAACGCTCACCGACAAAATATGCGCCACCATTGGCTATCAGACGCTGGTTTAATTTGGCTATTAAACGGCGCATTTCCTGTTCCGATTCATCAACCTTGTCCTGATCCAGCTGATAGCCTTTGGAAATCAGCATCTTCATAATCGGTTTGGAATATTTTTCAAATTGACGTAAATAACCTTTTTCACCAATCAGCAAATCTAAAGGCTGCTCACTTTCAGATAAAGTATGTGCCAAGCCCCAGCGACGAACGTGATAGCCCAGAGTCGAGGCCAACTGGTCAATCTCCAGTGCTTCATTGCGCTGTGTCGGGTCTGGGCGTAATAAGGTATGCTCCGGATACACCTCATCTAAATACAGGGCAATTTGGGTACTGTCCGCAATCCATTGATCCTGATCGCGTAAAATCGGCAGCTTGTTTTGTCCGGTTTTTAGCTTGGCAAAAGCACGGTGCACACCCGGAATTAAATTCTGCGCGTTATAATCCAGTTCCTTATGATCCAGCAACCAGCGTGCTTTTTCACAAAAATGAGATAAAGGAAACTGGTACAAAATACGCATATCTTCTCCGTCAATTTTTATTTTTTGTTCAATAATTTGAACAGCCAACATCCATTGGCTACTTTAGTCATACTGCTGCTGAAAAACAATGCGCTTTTTATTCAAAAATCGCCGGTATTCGGCCAAACGCTTCATCAAGCGTATTTAGGTCAGGCTATCCTGTTTAAAAATCAACAAAGATACGGCACGCATTACCCACCATCCGCAGCACATATTTCAGAAATATGCTTTTTCAACAAACATCCCCGCCATGACCTGACTTTATGCTGGCTTTCATGTAAAATCAGCGACAATTTTTGAATAACACTTTGTGAGTCATTTCATGGGTTTTAATTGTGGTATTGTAGGTCTGCCTAACGTTGGTAAATCGACTCTTTTCAACGCCTTAACCAAAGCTGCAATTGCTGCTGAAAACTTCCCGTTCTGTACCATTGAGCCAAACACCGGTATTGTGCCGGTGCCGGATGCGCGTTTAGACAAACTGGCGGCCATTGTAAACCCACAACGTGTCCTGCCGACCACCATGGAATTTGTGGATATCGCCGGTCTGGTTGCAGGTGCTTCAAAAGGTGAAGGTCTGGGTAACCAGTTCCTCGCCAACATCCGTGAAACTGACGCGATTGCTCACGTGGTGCGTTGTTTTGAAGATGAAAACGTCATTCACGTCAATGGTAAAATTGACCCGCTGGACGATATTGCCACCATCAACACTGAACTTGCGCTGGCCGACTTAGAAACGGTATCGAAAGCCGTGACCCGTTTAACCAAAACAGCCAAAGGCGGCGACAAAGAAGCAGTTGCGACCAAAGCCGTGCTAGAAAAAATCCTGCCATTACTGGATGAAGGCAAACCGGCACGTGCAGCCAATCTGGACGATGACGAACGTAAACTGATTCGTGGTTTTGGTTTATTAACCTTAAAACCCACCATGTATATTGCCAACGTGGCGGAAGATGGCTTTGAAAACAACCCGCATTTAGATGCAGTACGTGAACTGGCAGCAGCTGAAAATGCGATTGTAGTACCACTCTGCAACCAGATTGAAGCCGAAATTTCATTATTAGAAGATGATGAACGTGCTGAATTCTTAGAAGCAATGGGTATGGAAGAACCGGGCCTGAACGTGGTCATCCGTGCAGGTTATGGCTTACTCGGCCTACAAACTTACTTCACTGCCGGTGTGCAGGAAGTACGTGCCTGGACGGTGAAAGTCGGTGCAACCGCTCCACAAGCGGCAGGTGTCATTCATACCGACTTCGAAAAAGGCTTTATCCGTGCTGAATGTGTGGCCTATGATGATTTCGTACAATACAACGGCGAAGCCGGTGCCAAAGAAGCAGGTAAATGGCGTTTAGAGGGTAAAACTTACATCGTACAAGATGGTGATGTTTTACACTTCCGTTTTAACGTGTAATCGCCTGATATCAATGAAAAACCCTCAAATATTTGAGGGTTTTTTTATACTCTTTTTTTGAAGAGCAATCTTTGGCTCACCACAATTTAAGCAAGAAAATTAATCAATCAGCGAACCGATCTTGATATCTTCTTTGATTTACTGAGATGTTATTGAATTCCCTACGCTTTCCAGTTCTCGAAAGTGCTTGATTCCAGTGCACTCCTCCGCACTACAAGTGCTCATCAATTCCAGAACTGCACCAGAATATTACAAGGTTGATGGTGTAGTGTAATTGCTGTTCTTAATTGCAAAGATCAATTTAATACGGCGGCGCCATTAAAAAAGCGGAGCCAGAACTCCGCTTATTGATGCTTCAGGATGCTGTTGCAATCGCATTGCCTTTTTGTTTGGGATCGGTATTGCCCAGTTCCGGATGGGCAATTGCATCGGCACATTGCTGTTTATCACGTTCATAATCGGCCTGTTTCTGGCTTACCGTTGCGCTACTTTCTAACGTCGCACGCGCCCAGATTTCCAGGCTGGTGAGTGCTTTACGGCATAAAGCATATTTACCTTCGGTGACTGAATCGGTCATTTTGACGTTAATGCGCCATTCGGTACTTAACTGGCGTGCCGGTTTGCGTACATTATCTTCTATTAAATTGCGCTGTTTGCGATAAACATAAGGTTCCACCTCATTCATCAGCTTCCAGGCCGCTTCTGCATACGCCGTTGCATCATTGGTCAGTTTCGGTGCAGGTTTAATTTCCGGCTTTTCACCGGACTGATCGCCCCCACAGGCCTGTAATAACAGGCTACTGCCCAGTACAGTTGCAACCACAAATTGACGTGTTTTGAACATCCACATATCTGGCTCGCTTCAACAAACATTTCGGCACTATGCTAGTGAATTCGGGTACAATACACAATCATCATTTGACTCCTTGTTCAACTCTCCTTCAGGTGTGTCGTGTCTGAACACAAAACGCTTTCCACACAGCCAGCCGGTTTTTGGCAAGGCGCTAAAGATAGCCAAGCCATTATTTTTACTTATCTCCCCGTTTCTTTTGCATTTGGCGTTTCGGCGACCCAATTCGGTTTTAGCGCCTGGGAAGCCCTGTTTTTATCCTGCACCATGTATGCCGGTGCCAGCCAGTTTCTGGTGGTGGCTCTGTTAGGCAGCGGCACCTCCATCTGGATGACCGCCCTGACTGTCATTGCACTGGATATTCGCCATCTGCTCTATGGCCCGGCCTTAACCAACCTGATTCAGGATCGGCTCAATTTAAAGAAAACTGCGATCTGGGCTTGGGGGCTGACCGATGAAGTCTTTGCTTCCGGCATGATCAAGCTGTCGCAGCGGCGGCAACAATGGTCGGAATCCTGGATGCTCGGCTTAAGTCTGTTTAGCTGGATGTCATGGGCGCTCGGTTCTTTACTGGGTGGTCTGTTTGCCGATCAGGTCAGTAAGCTGCCGCAGTTTTTACAGGCCGCACTAGATTTCCTGTTACCGGCACTATTCCTGAGCTTCCTGCTGGCCGCCTTTGAGAAAAAACATACCTTTGTGGTCAGTGTGACTTTGGTGGTATCTGCCATCGCCTGCTATTTCATTGACCTGTCCGCCGCCATCTTTATTGGTATTTTATCGGGCATTTTTGCAGGTCTGTTCAAACACTATGTCTTAAAACAACCGGATGATGCATACGCAGGAGGCTCACATGAATCTTGAAATTATTCTGGTCGGGATTGTGGTCGGCATCGCCAATTTTGCTTCACGCTTTGGACCGTTTTTTGTGATTCAGAAGTTTCAGCAGGACTCACAAAAACGGGGTGCCCTCTGGCTAAAGATTGCTTTGGGTTCAATTGGTATTGCCGCAATCAGTTCAATGCTGGTGGTCGCGACCTTGCCACCGTTACTGGAAACGCCCAATAAAAGTTTTGCCATGCTGGTCGGATTTATAGTGCTGGCCGGGCTGTATTTTAAATACAAGAAAATTGTACCGGCCACGCTGACGGCAGCCGTGACCTATGGCCTGATTTATACCTATATTCCATTTTCCTTCTAGGTTTTGACTTTAAAACCAGATACATTGACGCAGTGCAGCAGTTGCGCTGCGTCGCAAAGCTATATTACCTCTTGCTCACTGCACCTAAAAATTGTTGGACAAAATCACGATTTTCTCCGAATCGGCACTAACATCGCGGTGCAGTTCTGCTATGCTAAAAGCCCATAAAATCAAGCATGGATGAATTACATGAGCGTGACGATTGGTACTCCTCTTCAAGCTTCGGCATTTAAAGTATTGCTATTGGGTTCAGGAGAATTGGGGAAAGAGGTGGTGATTTCTTTACAGCGTTTAGGTGTAGAAGTGCATGCCGCCGACCGATATGATCATGCCCCTGCCATGCAAGTGGCGCATCATGCCCACACGATTAATATGGCCGATCCTAACGCGCTGAAACAGCTGATTGCTCAGGTGCAACCGCATCTGATTGTGCCGGAAATTGAAGCCATTGCCACAGAAGTGCTGCTGGATATTGAAGCGCAAAACGTTGCTACCGTGATTCCATCAGCCAAGGCAGTCAATCTGACCATGAACCGCGAAGGAATTCGCCGTCTAGCTGCAGAAGAACTGGGACTGCCAACCTCTGCCTACCGTTTTGCCGACTCGCTGGAAAGCTTCCGCGCAGCCTGTGATGATATTGGCTACCCAAACTTTGTGAAGCCGGTGATGTCCTCCTCAGGCAAAGGCCAATCTCGGGTAAAAAGCTTTGATGAAGTCGATGCCGCCTGGGACTATGCGCAAACCGGTGGCCGTGTGAATCAGGGCACCGTGATTGTTGAATCGCAGATTGATTTTGATTTTGAAATTACCCTGCTCACGGTACGCTCTAAACATCCAGAAACTGGTGACATTGAAACCTCATTCTGCGACCCGATTGGCCATCGTCAGGATGCCGGTGATTATGTGGAAAGCTGGCAACCACAACCAATGAGCAGCCAGGCCTTAGCAGAAGCCAAACGCATTGCTCACAAGGTTACCAGCGCACTTGGCGGCTGCGGTATTTTTGGAGTAGAACTGTTTGTCAAAGGCGATCAAGTGTGGTTTAGTGAAGTGTCACCTCGTCCACACGATACCGGTTTAGTCACTTTGGCCTCGCAATACCAGAGTGAATTCGAATTACATGCCCGTGCGATTCTCGGCTTGCCGGTGAACACGGCGCGTCATAGTGTGGCTGCCAGTGCAGTGATTTATGCCGGTGTAGATGACCAGAACCTGTCATTTTCTGGCTTGAATCTTGCTTTAGCTCATCCGGATACTGATTTACGTCTGTTTGGCAAACCGGAAGGCTTCAAGCGTCGCCGCATGGGTGTGGCCACTGCCCGCGCAGAGACCACTGAGCAGGCACGTGAGCTGGCTTATGCTACTGCACAACACGTCAGTGTCAATCAAAACTAGTCGCACAACACGGAACGCTGTTCATGATCAACACCTTACCCTTGCTGAATTATGTAAAAAGTAACCATGACATTCAGGCCATCAATCAGTGGCGAAGTGATGTTGAACATCAGCTGGGAGAATGTTTTGAAAATGGACATTCGATCCGTGACATTATTCTGGCGCGCTCCAATTTTATTGATGAGGCACTGAAATTCCTGTGGCAACATGCCGGACTGGACCAGACCGATTTAGGCCTGTTTGCGGTGGGGGGTTATGGCCGCCGCGAAATGTTGCCCTATTCCGATGTCGACATCATGATCCTCTCGGAAGATGAAATCTCGCCGGAACAGGAAAAACTGATTTCAACCTTTATTTCATCACTGTGGGATGTCGGTAATTTCAAACCCGGCATTAGCGTGCGCACCATTCAGGATTGCGTAATTCAGGCCACCAATGACCTGACCGTAGCGACCGCTTTAATTGAAGCACGGTTGATTATTGGCAATGAACATCTGGCCAAATGGCCACGCCGGATTGTGTCGCAAACTTGGACCGATAAAACCTTTTTTGATGCCAAGATGGAAGAGCAAGCCAAACGCTATGCTCAGCACAACCATACCGAAAGCAATTTAGAGCCGGATATTAAAACTGCACCGGGTGGCATCCGCGATATTAACCAGATTGGCTGGATTGCCAAACGGCATTTCCGTGTCAACCGTATTTATGATCTGGTGCATCTGGGTTTTATTTCCGAGTTTGAGCTGGGCGTGCTGGAAGAGGCTGAAAGTTTCCTCTGGGAAATTCGCCATTATTTGCACCTGCTGACCAAACGCGATGAAAACCGCCTGCTGTTTGATTATCAGCGTGATATTGCAGCCAAGTTCGGCTATGTCCGTGAAGAAGGAAAATCACCCAATTATCCGATTGAACAGTTCATGAAGCGTTATTACCGCACCGCGCAGCAGGTGTCGACGCTAAATGAAATGTTACTGGCCTATTTTAATGAATCGGTGATTACCCCGCGTCTGCCGCAATATGAACGCCAGATTGAAGAAATTAATGAAAACTTCAAACTGGTCGATGGCAAACTGGCGGTGCAGCATCACAAGATTTTTTCTGAAAAGCCCAGTGCGATTCTGGAAATTTTTTATCTGCTGGCCAATCGTCCTGAAATTACCGGTATTCGCGCCCGCACCTTACGTCTGCTGACCCTGGCTGCCAAACGCATTGACCGCGATTTTCGTGATAATCCGGTCCATCAGGCGCTGTTTATGGCGATTTTACGCTCGCCGTACCGTTTATATGACACCATGGTGGCAATGAAACGCTATGGTGTATTGGGCAACTATATTCCGGCTTTCGGGCAAATTACCGGCCTGATGCAATATGACCTGTTCCATATTTATACCGTCGATGCGCACACCCTGCTGCTGATTCGCAACCTGAACCGCTTTAAAGAACCGGAATTTGCCAAAGATTTCCCGGTGGTCAGCTCGGTGTTCCAGCGTCTGGCGCGTCGTGACATTGTCTATCTGGCCGCAATTTTCCATGACATTGCCAAAGGTCGTGGTGGCGATCATAGTGAACTTGGCGCCGCCGATGCGATTGCCTTCTGCCGCACGCATGGCTTTACCGAACGTGAATGCAATCTGGTGGCCTGGCTGGTGCAAAACCACCTGCTGATGTCGGTCACTGCACAGAAAAAAGATATTTCCGATCCGGATGTGGTCAAAGCTTTCGCCGAACTGATGGGCGATATGGAACATCTGGATTATCTGTATACCCTAACTGTGGCCGATATTAACGCCACCAATCCAACCTTATGGAACACCTGGCGCGCCTCGCTGATGCGCCAGCTGTATACCCATGCCCGTGATGTGATCCGTTCCGGCCTGGGTCGTCCGGTGGATTATCAGATGCTGATTGAAGACACCAAATTTGCGGCCAGCGAATTACTGGTCGAGGATTTCTCGCTGGAAGAAGTGGAAAAAGTCTGGCAGGAACTGGGCGATGAATACTTCCTGAAAGAAACCGCCGATGAAATTGCCTGGCATACCCGCGCCATCTTGCAGCACAGTGACAATCCGGCACCTTTAGTACTGATGCGCGCGCATCGTAAATATGCGCAAGATGCCGTGCAGATCTTTATTTATACTCAGGATCAGCCAAACCTGTTTGCCACCACCGTGGCGATTTTAGACCGCATGAATCTGGATGTGCAGGACGCGCGGATTATTACCGCCACCAAAGCCTTTAGTTTAGATACTTATGTGGTACTGGACCGTTTTGGTACCCTGCTGACCGATGCCGAGCGTCAGGACACCGTGATTCAATCACTGGTCACTGCATTAAGCCAGTCAGACAAATATCCGGGGCTGATGCAGCGCCTGATTCCGCGCCAGCTGCGCCATTTTGATATTGAAAATACTGTCGACATCAGCCTGAATGCCGCACTCAACCAGAACATGGTGGAAATTGCGACACTTGACCAGCCGGGCTTACTTGCCAAAGTCGGCGGCTTGTTTATGATGCAGGGGCTGGATATTCATTCTGCTAAAATTGCCACCCTAGGCGAACGTGCCGAAGATATTTTCTTTGTCACCAAAAAAGATGGTACGCCTATGAATGCAGAAGAAGCCAAAAGCTTTGCGGCCAAATTAAAGGCAGCACTTGATGAAGCCTCAAATCAGGTGTGCCAACATTAACATCAACCTATCGGTAACGATTACATGAACTCAAGTTTGTCTTTATTGCACCCTTATCCATTTGAAAAGTTAAACCGACTTTTTCAGGATATACAACCGGCCGATTTACCGCTGATTCCCCTCTCAATTGGAGAACCGAAGCACCCGGCACCGGAATTTGTAAAACAGGCCATTATTGACAACTTCCAGCATTTATCGACTTACCCGAACAGCAAGGGTCTGCCTGAATTACGCCACAGCATTGCCCAGTGGCTAAGTCGCCGTTTCAAGCTAAACAGCATCAGTGCAGATCACCATGTTTTACCGGTTTCAGGTACCCGTGAAGCGATCTTCTCTTTTGTACAGGCACTGGTGAAACGTGAAGATGCACCGTATGTGGTGATGCCAAACCCGTTTTACCAGATTTATGAAGGCGCAACCTTACTGGCCGGGGCCAAACCGTATTTCATTAACTGTACCGAAGACAACCAGTATTTAGGTGACTTTGATGCCGTGCCGGCCGAAGTCTGGGAAAAAACTGCCTTGCTATTTGTCTGCACGCCGGGCAACCCGACCGGTGCGGTACTGTCCAAAGACCAGTTTAAAAAGCTGATTGCACTGTCCGATCAATACGGTTTTGTAATTGCCTCAGATGAATGCTATTCAGAACTGTGGTTTGATGAAGCACCGACTGGCCTGCTCGAAGTTTGTGCCGAAATAGGCCGCGACGACTATAAAAACTGCGTGGTTTTCCATTCCCTGTCCAAGCGCTCCAATCTGCCGGGGATGCGTTCAGGCTTTGTTGCCGGCGATGCCGATTTACTGAAACCGTATTTGCAATACCGTACCTATCACGGTGCAGCCATGCCGGTACAGCATCAACTGGCCTCTATTGCGGCTTGGGATGATGAGCAGCACGTTGAAGACAACCGCGTGCAATACCGCGCCAAATTTGACTTGTTCCAAAGCGAGCTGGGGCAACTACTCCCTTTACAAAAACCGGATGCCGGTTTCTATTACTGGCTCAAAGTTGATAATGATGAAGCCTTTGCCAAAATGCTGATGGAAAAAGCGCATATTAAAGTGTTGCCGGGCCGGTATTTATCGCGTGAAACCGAGCAAGGTAATCCGGGTGAAAATCATGTCCGTTTAGCCTTGGTGGCCGATATCGCCCAGTGCGAACAGGTGATTCAACGCCTCAAAGCGATTTTGTAGGTGCTGATATTAAAAAATCCACTCTATTGAGTGGATTTTTCATTTTAGGCAGGACTAAACACTGTTTGCATGGATGAGGATCATCCCCAAAATTAAAGCTGATGCTGAAGTCGCTTGTCCTGTATTAAC
The DNA here is from genome assembly GCF_013418865.1 of Acinetobacter sp. YH12117. NCBI lineage: Bacteria > Pseudomonadati > Pseudomonadota > Gammaproteobacteria > Moraxellales > Moraxellaceae > Acinetobacter > Acinetobacter sp. YH12117. The sequence goes on along the minus strand of NZ_VPBF01000002.1, from coordinate 124,974 downwards.
CTTGTAAAGCCTGTTCAATATCCTGTTCCAATGCATCCGGCTTGGTGGTTGGTGCATAGCGATTCAGCACTTTGCCATCTTTACCAATTAAAAACTTGGTAAAGTTCCACTTGATGCCGTTGCCCAAAATGCCTTTGCTGTTATTGGTTAAATAACGGAAAATTGCGTGTGCTTCCGGGCCTTTGACATCGACCTTGGCAAACATGGGAAAGCTGACCCCATAATTTTTCTGGCAAAAGGCCCCGATCTGCTCATTGGAACCGGGGTCCTGGCCACCAAACTGGTTACAGGGAAAGCCGAGCACCTCAAAGCCTTGGGGCTTATATTTTTCATACAGCTTTTCCAGTCCGGCAAACTGCGGGGTAAAACCGCATTTGCTGGCGGTATTCACCACCAATAAAACCTTGCCTTCATAATCGGCAAATGATTTATTTTTCCCATCTAACAACTCAGCCTCAAACTGATAAATGTTGGTCATGGATAGGTTTCCTCATCACTTTTTTCTTGTGTTTTTAGTTCTAATGACGCCGAGTTGACACAATAGCGCAAGCCGGTCGGTTGCGGTCCATCATCAAAAACATGGCCCAAATGTGCATCACAATGATGACAGACAATTTCGGTACGCACCATGCCATGCGACTGATCGTTATGTTCTTCCACGACCCCCGGGGCAATCGGACGGTAGAAACTTGGCCAGCCACTGCCGCTGTCGTATTTGGTATCGGAAGAAAATAAGGCTTCTCCACAGCAACGGCACACATACACCCCATCCTGTTTGCTGTTCCAGTATTTCCCTGTAAAGGCCGGTTCGGTTCCTTTTTGTCGTGTAATCCGAAACTCTTCTGGTGATAACTCTCTTTGCCATTCTCGGTCTGTTTTATTGAGTTTTCCCATCACTAACTCCTTTAAATCTTTGACATTCAATGTCATGCTTCAGTACTTCCATATTTACGCTAGAGCTTGCAAAATATCTAGCTAAATTTCAGTATAGATTGTGATAATTGCGTAATCTATTTTTTGCTAACAGAAACATATAATTGGATGGAATTATGTCCACAGGTAACACGACTCCTCGCGAAATTAAAAAATCCTCAAAACTCGAGCATGTATGCTACGACATTCGCGGACCTGTGTTACGAGCGGCCAATGAAATGGAAGAGGCCGGCCATAAAATTATTAAACTGAATATTGGTAACCCCGCCCCCTTCGGCTTTGAAGCCCCGCAGGAAATTATTAACGATGTGGCGCTGAACCTGCCAAATGCAGTCGGTTATACCGACTCCAAAGGGATTTTCCCGGCACGTAAGGCTATTTGCCAGTATTATCAGCAAAAAGGCATTTTTGACCTGCACGTTAATGATGTCTATATCGGCAATGGCGTGTCTGAGCTAATCGTAATGGCCATGCAAGGCCTGCTGGATGATGGCGATGAAATGCTGATTCCAATGCCGGACTATCCACTATGGACGGCGGCGGTCAATCTGTCGGGTGGTACGGCCATTCACTATAAATGTGATGAAGAAAACCACTGGTATCCAGATCTGGCCGATATGGAAAGCAAAATCACACCCAATACCCGCGGTATTGTGATTATTAACCCAAACAACCCGACCGGTGCGGTTTATCCACGTCATGTGCTGGAACAGATTGTCGCGCTGGCAAAAAAATATGACCTGATTTTATTCGCCGACGAAATTTACGACAAAATCGTGTATGACGGCATTGAGCATGTGTCGGTTGCAGCCCTGGCTGGTGATCAGCTGTGTATTTCATTCAACGGTTTATCTAAAGCCTACCGTATTGCCGGCTACCGTTCTGGCTGGATGGCCATTACTGGTGACCGTTCACGCGCAGCCGACTATATTGAAGGTCTGGACATGCTGGCCTCTATGCGTCTGTGTGCCAACCATCAGGCGCAATATGCGATTCAGACCGCGCTTGGTGGCTATCAGTCAATTAATGACCTGATCCGTCCGGGTGGCCGTCTGTATGAACAGCGCAATATTGCCTGGGAAATGCTAAACGAAATTCCAGGTGTATCTTGCGTCAAGCCAGAAGGTGCGATGTACTGCTTCCCGAAACTGGACCCGAATGTCTATGCCATTGAAGATGATGAAAAGCTGATGCTGGATTTCCTGAAAGCCGAGAAAGTGCTACTGGTTCAAGGCACCGGCTTTAACTGGCCAACCCCAGATCATTTCCGAGTGGTGTTCCTGCCAGCTGAAAATGAATTACGTGAAGCGCTTAGCCGTTTAGGCCGCTTCCTGGCGAAAATCCGCTAAGCTGAAATACAATAAAAAAAGCCGTGACCAATTCACGGCTTTTTTGTGCAGACGAGAAAGATTAAAACGATTTCAGCGGATTGCCGTATTGCTGTAAATAGGCCTGCCCCAGCGCTTCCGAACCTTTAAAACTGAGATGATCATCATCCTGATTTCGGTACAGCGGCGTTCCCTCGACACTTAAATCACATTGCTGCGCATCACACAGCACCTTGGTCGGCTCGACCACAATCAGTTGTGGATACTGCTGCTGCAATTCGCTCATCCACTGATAAATTGGTGCATTGCTCTGCTGGAACTCCTCTGCCGACACCGCGCATTCACGCTCAATCCCCAGCCATTCACGGCGTAATGAACAATTGGCCTGATCTGGATCAATCACCGGGACATCCATCAGCATCACCACATGCTCGCTGCTGGCCAGCGCACTATCTACCGCGGCCTGTAAACCGGCAAAATAACTGTCTAAATGATCCGCGACCTGACTGCCCTCTTCTGCGCTCGGATGCAGATCATGCCCGGCATCTAAATACTGGCTAAAGGCGGCTGACATCACCACAAACTGGTAATGATGCTGCTTTAAATGCGCCTCAATGGCATCATTGCGGGCTTGAAAGGCAGCCACTTCATGCTCACCACGGCCACGCTGGACGCCCGGTAAATAAATAGTGGTATCCTGAGTGCTGTCATAGCCGCGCAGTCCGGCATCTTTGGCCCAGACATCCAGCAGTCCGGTATAGCTGTTGGCATGTGAGTCACCTATCAGCATAAAATCAATCTGCGGTTTTTCCACGCCCAGCACACAGTCTTGCGGATTGGCCAGCGTTTCCGGATTGGGAAAGCTGTGACATTTCTGCCGGATGCCATGCGCAAACGAGTTTAAGGCCGCCATCTGGTTTTGTACTTGCGGACTTAGGCGCTCCGGAAAACCCTGATGCTGGCTGACCAGCTGCGCCAGACCAATAAAACAGAGCGCCGGCGCCACAAAACCGCTCAGAATGACCTTGTAATTGGCAGCCATCACAAAACCTTTGCTCGGCTGTTCAATATAACGATAAGTCAGATAGGCCAGCGCGATACTGAGCAGCACCATGGCCAGCTGATAACCGGCATTAACCGGCAGCATATAGATACTGAACAGTACAATTACCGGCCAGTGCCATAAATATAAAGGATAGGAAATTTTGCCCATCCAGAGGCTAAAACGATTGGTCAGCACCACATTCTGCGACTGCACGCTCTGGCCGATATAAATAATCAATGCGGTTGCCAGACATGGGATCAGCGCCATTGCACCCGGAAATGGTGTGACATGATCAAACCACATTGCTGTGCCTAACAATAGCGCCAGACAACTCCAGACCAGCGTTTGCGCCAGCCATTTTGACCATTTTATTTGTGGCAAAAAGCAGATCAGCGCACCCAAGAGCAGTTCAAAGGCGCGGACCGGCATACTGTAATAGGCTTTCTCGGCATTCACGCTCAACTGCTGCTGCGCATACAGCAACGACATGAGAATAAAAGATCCGACCATCAGCAGACCCCATTGCCGGTTACTTCTTTTCATAAAGCACAGCAGAATCAGCGGCCAGAAAATATAGAACTGCTCTTCAACACCCAACGACCATAAATGCAGCAGCGGCACTTCATTGACACTCTGACTGAAGTAATCACCGACTTCACGCTGCATATAAATATTGGCCATCAGAAACGTGGCATAAAAGACACTGTCGAAATAACGACTCAGCTCATCGGGCAGCATCACCTGCCAGGCCACCAGACTCACCACACTCAGTACAGTAAAATAGGCCGGTGCCAAACGCACCACCCGCTTTTTATAAAAGCGACCGATTGAGAAAGTCTGGTTCTGGATTTCTTTGCTTAAAATTAAGGTAATTAAATAGCCCGAAATCACAAAGAAAATATCGACGCCAATATAACCACCGGGGAAAATAGACAGGCCAATATGATTAAAAATCACCAACAGGACGGCAATCGCTCTTAAACCGTCAATATCGGCGCGATAGGCAAAACTCATGAACGTGCAGGGGAAAATTGAAACGTGGCTTATTGTAGACCTTTTCAGTCAAAGATCAATTTTGGATACACAGCGACGACAACATCGCTTTCAGGCTATACTGGGCATCATATTATGTGGGGGTGAGGGATGAGCAACTATAAAGTGCGTCTGCTGGATATTCAGAACCAGTTACAGAATTATATTTGGCTGCTGGAACATACCATATCCAGAGATGTGATTGTGGTCGACCCCACCGAAGCCGAACCGGTGGAACAGTATTGCCGTGAGCATGGTTTAAATTTAAGCCAGATCTGGCTGACTCACTGGCATAAAGACCATATTGGGGGTGTGCCGGAGCTGCTGCAATCACGCAATATTCCAGTGTATGGACCACGCGAAGAGCTGAGTAAAATCCCGTTTATCACCCACCCTTTGCAGCATGAAGCCCATTTTAAATTTCATGATCTGCAGGTGGATGTACTGGCGGTTCCCGGCCATACCCTGGGGCATATTGTGTATTTTATTGATGCCATCGATACCCTGTTTTGCGGTGACACCCTGTTTGCGATGGGCTGCGGCCGGGTTTTTGAAGGCACCTTTGAGCAGATGTATCACTCTTTAAACCGTCTGGCGGCATTACCAGCGCGCACCCAAGTGTACTGCACCCACGAATATACCCTGTCCAATGCCAAATTTGCCCTGCATGTTGAACCGGATAATCTGACGCTGCAACAGCGTTATCAGCAGGTGGAAGATTTACGCCTGCTAAATCAGCCGACCTTGCCAAGTACAATTGAACTGGAACTGCAGACCAATCCTTTTTTACGGGTGGACAGCGTCGAAGAATTCCAAAAATTACGTGAAATGAAAGATAATTTTTAAAACGGTTTAACCGGTTTATAATAGCTGGTGACTGGCCGCATACGCATCCAGTTCGGTCTGTGTCACCACACGTACCGCATTCATTTCATCAATGCGTACCAGCAGTAAGCCGCCTAATGCTGGTTGATAACGACGCGCACTGCCAAATGGAGTATAGGCCACCTGCGATTGTTCGGCAAAGACCAGCCAGTCTTCGTGGCCTAGCATTACCGCCACCGGGGTTTGGCCCTGTTGCTGCATCTGTTGAATGGTCTGCTGTACGTCAGCTTCAATGGTATTTGGCGTCATCTTACTCACTCCTGTGGCTGTACTTTATGATACCCGATCTCCAGGCCCGCTATGGCTTAAAATAAAGCCATCAATCACTCAGCGTATGCAAATTATAGCCGGCAGATCGCTACAACTTTTTATCTCGCGCCGGGCCGAGGTTGTAAGAAATACTTAAAGATGTGTTGTCATCAATATTTAACAAATTATTTCAAGCCGGCTTAAATAGCCAATGGATAATATTGAAAATTTAGAATAAAAATACATCAAATATATCAATCAATTAATTTAAAATTTGCTTAAAATTCTGCCGCTTTATTCATCAATACATGTTTTTCAGGCGCTCAAATTCTGTCTTTTTTGCTGCAAAAATCATCAATCTCAATATTTTTTGACACATTCTTGAATTTTGCCCTTTAAAAAATCTTGATATAACCATATCTATACTTTATTGAAGATAAGGGAGTACACTCGTGAAAAAAGTGGTAAAAGCTAAAAATTTAATTGCCTTTCGTATTTGGTTAGAAAAACTGGGATATTCAGTCAAAAATTTAGCCGATGGCCGTGGTTTTACCTTTAGTTTTAAAAAAGAATATGGTCTGGTCACTGGTGAACTGGCCGGCAATGCACTAGCCGTACAACTCGGTGAAGAATTTGAGGACCACTTAAAAGCCTGAATTCGTTTACGCACTCTTTGATCGAGAAAAATAAAGTGTTCTCATAACTTGAGCCCGTTGAACCGTCTGTTCTGCGGGCTTTTCTTTGGGCGAGATAAAGGCCTGACAAAATAACAGGCAATAAAAAAGCAGGACATCTGCCCTGCTTTTTCAGAATTTGGTGGGGATGAAGAGACTCGAACTCTTACACCTTGCGGCGCTGCGACCTGAACACAGTGCGTCTACCAATTCCGCCACATCCCCATATAAAGATGCCATTTTTTTGAAGAAATACTCAAGCTGGCCGGTTCAACAAAAGAAGCGAGGAGTTTAACCTTGCTGATTTTGAGTGGTGGGGGCGGAGAGACTCGAACTCTCACGCCTCGCAGCGCTGGAACCTAAATCCAGTGCGTCTACCAATTTCGCCACGCCCCCATACCGGGTACCAACTTAATGCTGGATTTCTCAAAATTCTGGCAGAGGATCAAGGATTCGAACCTTGACGAACGGTTTTGGAGACCGTCATGCTACCATTACACCAATCCTCTGTTACCTAAAATCAAGCTCACTTGATATTTAAGTGGTGGGGGCGGAGAGACTCGAACTCTCACGCCTCGCAGCGCTGGAACCTAAATCCAGTGCGTCTACCAATTTCGCCACGCCCCCGATGGCTGTGTATATTATAGAGATCACTTCCCGATGACAAGCCCTTTTTATGAAAAAGCCACTTGTTTGTTTAAATAAAAAACAAAAGCCTCTATTTTGGTTTTTTCTTAAGCATTTTCAGTGCTTAACAGTGTTTTTAAGGCCAAAAAACTGACTTCTCTCTGGCTTTTTTGTTTGTTGAGCATCGCCTCAAGCAGGTCCTGAAAGCCCAAATACGCTGCGGGTAACTCAATTTTAAGCTGCTGACAATGCAAATAGGCCCAATCCTGATAGCTTTTGGCCTGTAAACGGCGCTGAGTCAGCCATTCATAGACAATAATCCCCAATGCATAGAGATCACTGGCCAATGTTTTGGCTTCACCATGAAATAATTCAGGCGCCATATAGCGTGGTGTGGCAGTCATATCTGACGCTGCTGGAGCATTTATGGCCTGCAGCTGTTCAAAATCAATCAATTTGACCTGCCCTGCCCATTCACGCCAATGTTCGGCTTTTAAATCTGCATGTAGATAGCCCAACCGTGTTAGCTGTTCCAGGCTGTCTAACACCTGCAGCAAACGTGTTTGAATCTGGCTTAGGCTAAATTGTGAGGGTGCTAAAGCAAAAAACGCTGGCGCATCCGGCACAATCAGATAATCCTGAAAGCTCTCCTGCTGGATGCATAGGATTTCGGTATTTTGCGCACAATAGAAAGGTAGCAGAAAATCCGGTGCATCTGCCTGCTGAAACTGGCGATAAAAATCCAGCTCTCGGCAAAAACCCGCGCTCAGTTGCGGATGCGCATCCATCTGCTGGGCTTTCAGCCAATATAAGGATTGCCCTTGTTGAAACTGAAACAGACGCCGCCCCATCTTGAAGCTTTGCGGCTTGGTTTTTAACTCAAAACAATAGTGTTCAAGTTCAGCCGGACTAAACGGCAATAAATTCGGATTTGGCGTGTTCAACGGGGTTCTGCTGATATTCTAAAAGTTCCAGACAATGCTGAATGGTTTTACCCACGCGGGCATGGGTTTCAATCATGGAGATTTTTGGCCAGGTGGCGCGTTCACCTTCGCGTTGCAGCAATCGGAACAGGTGTGGACGCGGATTTTGCAACATATAGCTATAATGACGCCAGCCATATTTGCCAACAATATTCACATCACCATAATAACGCTGATCGACAATGCCATGGCCATGATCGAGCAGACGGCGTACCGCCGGCACACCACCGACACGTTCACGGGTAAAGTCCATAATCCCCTTACTAATCACTTTGCCTTGACGGCGCACAATGCGCTCCGGCCAGCTCAGCATATCTTTACGGAAACGCTCGGCATCGGTTTGCATAAACGGCACCACATGCGGATTGACCTGACTGGCAATGGTGTAATTCACATTATACAAACGCGCCATTTTTTCCTGCGGGAAATCACTACGCACACTGCCATCGACCCAGCGGGTTCTGCCCATATAGGGTGTATGTTCACCATCCTGCCGTTTACTGGTTAAACGCACCGGCGGAAACAGCACCGGCACCGCACAGGAAGCCAAAGCCGCACTCCAGACCAGCAAATCTGGCGAGGTATAACTGTTCATGATGCGTGCTTCCTGTGATGCATCATACGGTGCGACTGCAATATTGATATGCAGCCCGGACACCTTAAAGGCTTCTTCAAAGGTGACATCACCCAGGTTGGTGAGCAGGAATTTTTTTAGATAGCGCACATCGGCAATACCGCCATTGCCCTTTAAAATGTCTTCCCAGCGGCGAAAATGAAAAGCTTCAGTAAAGAACGATTCGCCATTTAAAATGTGCATCATCTCCGATGGTTTAGAAATGCCAAGCATGGCGGTCATAATCGCCCCAGCACTGGAACCGGACAGCACTTGCGGCATCAGGTCACGCTCGAGCAGCGCCTTGCACACGCCGGTATGAAACAGACCCAGGGTTGCCCCGCCTGAAAACATAATCGCCGGCTGGCCATAGGCCACCTGACAGTTTTTAAAAAATTCGATCTTTTCCTGAGTACTGAGTAAATGGCATTCTTTGGATGCAATAAAGGCCAGACTGTTGCTGACTTCTTCAATATAATCTTCAATAATTTTTTTGGTGCCGACATAGGTCGCGGTAAACAGCATCGGATGGGCAATATTGGCCACATCATAGGTCAGGCCTTCACGCAGAATATACATCAGGTCGCTGGTGCGCTCTGCCAGGCGGTAACGGCGTAATAAATTCAGACGATGGGCAATAATTTCAGCATCAAAATACGGCGAGGTGTTGTCATACTTCCATTCCTGCGCCCCCGATTCTTCATCTATTTTTAGTGCCAGATTTTTCCATTCTTCGTAACTCTCGGCATGTTCTATTTTTCGTTTTAATTTTTTGATCCGATAGGCCTGATGAGGATTAATGTCCTGGCTAAACTCTTTAAACAACATAGCTTCCCTCTGCGCTTCGCTGAATAGGCGCTGATCTGTCGATGTCTCCTAACTATGCAGAAATTTCAGACATTCTTCAATTGCATAATTCATGTTTTCATTGCTAAATCATTTCGCCTTGGTATACAGTCGTTTGTGCACCCGATAATCTTTTGACCTAGACCGAAAAGCTGAATAATCATGGCGCATATTGATTTACCCGATAATATTCTCACCTCGCTTGCAACCGTTTTACAGCAGCTCCAGCAACATTTGCCTGAACTCAAGCAAGCCACCGATTTTTCTGCATCGGCATTTAAATGGCAGGATCAACAGTTAAAAGCCATTTACCAGCCACGAAAAATCTATCTGGAAGATTTAAAAGGCATTGAAAAACAAAAAGAAAAAGTAATTCAAAATACCTTGCAGTTTTTAAAAGGCTTACCGGCCAATGATGTACTGCTTACCGGTTCACGTGGTACCGGAAAATCTTCCATTGTGCGTGCCCTGCTAACCGAGTATGAAGCACAAGGGTTACGGTTAATTGAAATTGAACGTGATGATTTATCGGATTTGCCTGAAATTCAGAAGCTGATTGCAGATCGGCCGGAAAAATTTATTGTCTATTGTGATGATCTGGCCTTTAACGCCGAAGATGAAAATTATCGTTCTTTAAAAAGCGTGCTAGATGGTTCATTACAGTCCGGTTCAAGTAATTTTGTGATTTATGCCACCAGTAACCGCCGGCATTTATTACCTGAGTTTATGCATGAAAATACACCGGTAACACGGGTAGATGTGCCGCAATATACCGAGCTGCATCCACAGGAAGCGATTGAGGAAAAAATTTCGCTGTCCGATCGTTTCGGGATGTGGCTGTCGTTTTATCCAATGGATCAGAATCTGTATTTAGAAATTGTCGAGCATTATCTGCAAAAGGCGGAGATGGAGCTCACCGCTGAAGCGCGTGCCGAAGCTTTACGCTGGTGTCAGGCGCGTGGGCAGCGTTCTGGTCGTGCCGCTTATCAGTTCTCGAAGCACTGGATTGGGGCAACTCAGTTGAATAATCTGGAACAATAGAAAATTCAAAAGATCAGGCTCAACGTAAATATCGCTTTGGGCCTTCTTAGATTCGCATTTGAAGTGCAACACCATGTTGTTGCCATAATACCTGACTCGGACTTTTAAAGCCGAGTCTTTTATCTTGTGTATCATGCAATTTTTACTCTGAATCTACTAAATCAAACCATCTAAATCAGCAAATGCATCGCGGTCCCATAGATATGTAGAACCTTGAGATTTTTACCTTCATTGCTAACATCTTCAGCAGTAATGCATTTTGCTCTCATATGTTCATCAAACTGACAGACTGGGTTCTGATCATAAACATTGAGTAAAATCTATGGATATTGCATTGGGTGAATATCTTTTAATGCCTCTTTAAACAAGACTCGACCAATCCTACGCTTTTATGCAGCTTTCAATACATATAACGCTATAATTTTGGCAATGCCTTTTGCTTCACTTAGCGAAACATCAATAAAGCCCTGAATATGCCCTGCTCCTTCTGTAACCAATAGAATATGGTTATTGAGCTTGAGCACCTGCAATCATAAAGCAAGCCGTGTATCTAGCTTATATTCCGCCAAAATAGGTAGATAGAGCATCTGCTGACAGGTTTCTTGCCCGCTCTGCACATGCGCTTGTGCAATAACTGCCACATCTTCAATTGTCGCAGGACGAATCATTCTTGATCCCTTTATCATTCATTTTATTTTTAAATTCTCCAATACTTCTTTGAAAAACACTATCTTATTAATCAAAACCTTGAAACTAAACATGATACATAGATTTGCCATTCCTCATAAAATGAGTTGACAGATAAAAGCTGAATACTGTGCTACTGGATATAACTTAGTGAATATCACAGCTAAATTGTGTTGGTCGCACTTCAACTTGTTCAGCATCACAGTGAACATTTACTATTACGTCATCACCAATACCAATACATGCATTACTTAAGACCCATAAATTATTTGTATAAAATTGCCAATTTCCTTCACCACGACAACGATACTGTACCTGCTTCAAACGGCAATCCGAATACACGTGATCTGGTCGTGTTGCACGTCCAACTACACCCACCAAATGCACACGTGGACGCCCTGAACTCCCACAACGAAGTGCACCTACACTGGTTCCATTACGTACTGCATTACGATATTGTAATAACTCAATTTTCTTTCTTGCTTCTTGCTCTTCTTTCTCGACTTGAGCCAGTTTACGTTTAAGCTCCTTTTCTTTTTCACTTAAACTTAACTGTTCTTTTTTAATTTCTGATTTTTTTTGATCATTATTTTTAATTACTGAATCAGTATTCTCACCTCTTGCCTTACGCGCTGCGTCTGCAAGATCCACCATTTTTTGAGCTTCTGCTGTCCGGTGTTTACCCAACAAATCGACCTGTTTTTGAATTTCTTTTTGTTTTACCGAGTTTTGATAAGTTTCACCATAGGTTCGCCCCCACTCTCCAGAAGGAGGTCCAATCATTACATATTCTGCAGAAAGACCTGTGGTGGTAAAGAACGATATATAAATTAAATATTTCTTCATTTGAAAATCAAAAAATCAAGCTTTTAAGTTGTATTTATATATTACCTAATACTGCTAAAAAAAGAAAAATACTAATCTTTAAAGTAGAGGAGTTTTATTTTAAAATAAAACGATTTATTTATTTGGCTTTTTATACATGAATTACCTAAAGTCTCTGACTATTATGTCCAGCTGTTTTTTATTTACAACACCACTTATAGCAGCAGAGCAAACTGTAGCAAATGCACAAAAATTTTTAACGATTATATTACCAGACAAAGGTATCCAATCTGGAGATTTAAAAAAATATTTTTCAGATATGGCTGATGAGCATGATGGATCAGCACGACTCGAAGGCTATAGTAAAATTACCAACGTAACTACTATTGATCGTTGTATTAGCAAAATAAATTATGATAATAATAGCTTATCTTTGAGAGTTTATCATGGTGGTTCAATGGTTGAACCGGTAGTATCCCTAAGACCTGACTTACGACTAGGGAGTACCGAAAATGGAATTGATTGGGGAAAGGTTTTAGAAGTTAAACAATCTAAAGAACTTGTTTCTATACGCTTAAAAAATAATGAACCATACACTATTTTTTCATTAGGAAGTGAAGATATAGCGACACGTGTAAACTATGCCATGACATTTCTTAAGCAAAAATGTGATCCAGCGAATGGAACAGGTTTTTAAGTTTAAAAGGCACTATGTTAAACATAGTGCCTTTTTTACTTATAACACACCTGGTGCACTGAAATTATATGAGCGTCGTGTAGGAGCAGGTGCTTGATAAATCGGAGGTGCAGTATATACAACTGGCTTAGGCTTATCATAGTTTATTTTACAAACCCAATAGGTTTGTTGAATATTTGAACATATACAACCTGAAGTAGTCGAACCACGTTGAATTTTCTCATCAGCTTGATTACATGCTTTACTTCTGTCTGCACCCACCCCTTTTGATGTATAATTGTATGCTTGGGTTTCAAAGCTAACAATAGCAGACAAACCAAGACCTAAAATAAAAAAATATTTAGATATATTCATTTAAACTACTCTAATCTTTGCTTAAAAGCGAAGATAACCAATAAAAACACTCACTCTCCCTATTTTAATTTTATTCTATTTATTTAAAACCATAAATGATCAAAAATAAGACAAATAAAAAATATTTTTTATTTGTACACTTTTATAAAAAATTAAATTTATTCTTAATTCCGCCTATCATAGAGCGGGATTCCTATATGATTAAACCATTTTACGGTATCTGTAAGAAAACACTTACTATGGCAGAGTCAAAATAATTTATTATTTGTTGAAAATTTCTACTCAATAAAACCAAGACAATAAAAAAGAGGCTTTCCGCCCCTTTCCTATCTATCTTTAAACCGCTTCAGGATTTTTTAACTCCGTCATCGGCCAACGTGGCGTTGTGGTTACCGCCAAGCCATCCTGCTGCCCTGCTTTCAAACGCTGATAACCGGCAAAGGCAATCATGGCACCATTATCGGTACACAGCGCAGGCTCTGCATAATAAACCGTGGCTTTAATCTTGGCTAAATCGGCTTCCAGACGTTCACGCAAACGCTTGTTGGCACTCACGCCACCAGCAATCACCAGACGTTTTAAACCGGTCTGTTTTAATGCTTTCACCGATTTTTTTACCAAAGTATCTACAATCGCTTCCTGGAAACTGGCGGCAATATCGGCATCACGGTTTTCATCACCGAGTTTCTTCATCTGCACCGAAACGGCAGTTTTTAAACCACTAAAGGAAAAGGTTAAATCCTGATGCAGCATCGGACGCGGGAAAGCAAAAGCATTCGGATCACCCTGCTCGGCCAGTTTGGCAATATTCGGCCCACCCGGATACGGCAAGCCCATCATCTTGGCCACTTTATCAAAAGCTTCACCGGCCGCATCGTCAATTGACTCACCCAGCAGTTCATACTGACCAATGCCATACGCGGCCATCAGCTGTGAATGCCCCCCTGAAACCAGAAGTGCAACAAATGGAAATTCAGGCGGCGTTGCAGACAATAACGGTGCCAGCATATGCCCTTCCATATGATGCACGCCAATCGCAGGTTTATTTAAGGCAAATGCCAAGGTACGGCCAAATAGAGCCCCGGTCATCAAGGCGCCCATCAGGCCCGGACCGCGGGTATAGGCCACGGCATCAATATCCGATTTTTTCACACCGCTTTGCTCAAGCAGTTCGTTCATTAATGGAATCAGTTTACGCACATGGTCCCGTGAGGCCAGTTCTGGCACCACGCCGCCATATTCGGCATGCAGTTTGATCTGGCTATACAGCACCTGTCCGCGTAAACCCAACTCACTGTCGTACAGCGCGAGTCCTGTTTCATCACACGATGTTTCTAAGCCTAAAACGATCATTAAACTGCCTATAACCTGTATCAAATTTATTGCGGGAACTATTATAGACTTGTGATATGAGATGTAAATGAGTAAAATACTGACCTTCACTTGTGATCGAGGGCAATTCGGCCCCAGATCTTATCCATAACTTAATGAGGATTCTTCATGCCACAAGTTAAATTGAAAGAAGGCGAACCAGTAGACGTAGCTATCCGTCGTTTCAAACGTTCTTGCGAAAAAGCAGGTGTTTTAGCTGACGTACGTAAGCGTGAATTCTACGAAAAACCAACTCAAGAACGTAAGCGCAAAAAAGCTGCTGCTGTTAAACGCTACCAAAAGAAATTGGCGCGTGAATCAGTACGTACTACTCGCCTTTACTAAGATTAATTTGTGATTGACTGCCTGGATTAAAACATGACTACTTTAAAAAGCCAGATTACTGACGTTTTGAAAGCGACAATGCGCGCTAAAGAAATGGACAAGTTAACGGTCATTCGTAGTCTACAGGCGGCAATTAAGCAAATCGAAGTCGATGAGCGCAAAGAGCTTGACGATGCTCAGGTTCTTGCGGTCATTGAAAAGCAAATTAAACAACGTAAAGAATCGGTTAAAGCCTTTGAAGGTGCTGGCCGAGAAGATTTAGCTAGTAAGGAACAAGCCGAAATTGAGGTGTTATCTCAGTTTCTACCAGAAGCTATGACTGAGGAAGAACTTGATTCCATCATTGCGCAAACGATTGCAGCGCAAGAAGCTACTAGCATGAAAGATATGGGTAAGGTGATGAATTCTCTGCGTCCGCTCATAGCCGGGCGCGCCGATCCTGCACAAGTATCTGCCAAAATTAAAGCCAAATTAAGCTAATTCAAGTCAGGCATACGCCTCACTTCCTCCCCGAACAGCATCAACAGCTGTATCAGTTTATTTTCCCGAAAATAAAAAAACTGCCTAAAGTTTTAAGCAGTTCTTGAGTCACTTCTATCAGTGTGCACAATTGACCTGATATTTTTTCAGCATCTGCATTTCTTTAGATGAATACACCTGCTGGGCCACATCCTGCTTGGTCATGTTGCGATATTGCGGATCCAGATAGGCACGGTTTTCATCTGCAGCGCTATACAGCTGATCAATATAATTCTGCACAATGCCACAAAACTGCTGTTGCTGCGCCGGACTAAAACCCGATTGCTGCGGATTCAAGCCCTTTAAAAACTGCCGGGTCTGCTGCTTATAACTCTGGTTAATCTGCTCAACCGCCAGTACATACTGCTCCACACTTGCTGCCTGGACCACAGACAGACTCCCCCAGAGCAATACGCCCATCCATAATTTTTTCATCGCGTTATTTAAAATCATTATTTAGCCAGGAGCCGGAATTCTAGCATTTTAAACCCCATGCCTTATAGAGGTTTCCAGCAGACTGACTTGCAAAAACTGCGGTTTTCGATGTGCAAAAGCCTGCTCGATGGGTGCCGGCACATAGCCTTCAGTCACCGTTCCCAAACGCAAACGCAGAACCCCCGGTAAATCTAAACGGTAAGAATAAATCGGGCTACCACATTCCTGACAAAACACCCGCGCCTTATTCGGACTGTGAAAATATTCTTTTAAATATTGCTGTCCGCGTACAATTTGAAATTTGGATTGATCAATCGGGCTATTCCAGCCCAGCATGGTCCCCTGCGCACGCTGGCAATGCTGGCAAAAACATAAAATGGTCTTTTCCAGCTCGGCCTGATAATGGTAATACACCAGCCCGCATAAACATTGTCCCTGTAACATCATTATTCTCCTTATTGTTGTTATGATTTTTCATGCTGTTAAATTTTGAGCTGTCGTTCCCGCTGCATTTCTGTGGTACGTGTTTTCAGTTTGGCAGTCATGGCCTGATTGTCTTTGGCCAGACGCTGGGCATGCAGCAAGGATTTAATCGCTTCTTCCTCCCATCCAGACCAGTATTGCAGTTCTGCACGATAACGCAATACATTCACCGTGCGTAATGGCGAACTACGATCAATATTGGCGGCCTGCTGCATCAAACGCCAGGCACTTAAATCACGCTCATTCCGGTTCAGGAACTTTTGCACCAGTGCCTGTGCTTCAGCCGGCTGATTCTGCCGGATCAGCACTTCAGCCAGCTTGTAATTCAAGGCCCGGTTCTCCGGCATAATCCGCGCAGGCGAACTGATCACTTTATAAGCCTCACTCAGCTTATTCTGCCCTAAATAGATGTCAGTTTGAATTAAGCTAATAAGATGATGTAAACGGCGATGATTTTTGGCCTGATCCAAAGTTTGCTGCGCCAGAGCATAATCTCCCTGCCGGGTATAAAAAGCCGCTAAAGCCAGCTGTGCAGCAAAGTTGTTACGGCTGGCCAGCACCTGCAATTGCTGCTCTGTCGCCTGATTGGATACCACCAAGGTGTACTGTTTTAAAATATCAAATTCTTCATCACGTAATGATGATTTCACCCGTGGCAACTGGTTGGCACGCAAACGCGCTTCACTCATCCGTTCTGTGGTTAGTGGATGGGTAAACCAGAAATCTGGCAGGAAACTGACCCGGCTGGTGGCACGGTGCATTACCTCAAAAAAATCAGCCATGCTTTGCGGGTTATAACCGGCGGTATACATATATTGCATGCCAATCCGGTCGGCTTCACGTTCCTGATTACGGCTATAGGTCAGCTGCTTATCCATTAATGCAGCCTGTGAACCCATCATTACGGCAGCACCGGCATCACCATCGGCCTGGGATGCCACCAATGCACCCACCAGCACACCTGCTAGTGCCAGCAGACCCTGTCCCTTAAAAGCTTCCTGTGAACGGCTATAATGACGCTGGGTCACGTGGGCAATTTCATGCGCCATCACCCCGGCCACTTCATCCATATTACGCGCAGAAGTCACCAGACCGGTATTTAAGGCAAACAGACCGCCTGGCACGGCAAAGGCATTAATTTGCGGATCATTAATAATGAGCAGACCAATGGGCTGGCCCATTTGGGTCTGGCTGAGCAGATGCGAGAAGACCGAGAACAGCTGGTCTTCCAGCCACGGATTTTGCGCCACCGGCATTTGACGCTGCACTTCACGATAGACTTTTTCACCAATCATGCGTTCTTTTTGCTGATCGATCAGCCCCACCCCTGCGCCAATTTCTGGCACATTAAATTGTGGTGAAGTGGTGAAGTTTGCCCCATGTGTCGAAGTGAATGCTGTAAGCAGGCCTAAACTACCTGCTAAAAACAACCGTTTCAAATTGCCGTTCTCAAATTATCTGCTCGTGTCTTGAATATAGCATTCAATATCGAAGAAATATGCAACGAAGTGTTAGGAAGTTTTACGCAAATCCGCCATTGACCGCGTAGCCCGGCTGCCGGCCTTCCAGCACATCCACCAGATTTTTATAGGCCAGCCAGGCCATTTTTTTACGGGTTTCTGCGGTCGCTGAGCCAATATGCGGCAAGGTCAGCACATTGTCCAGACCAAAGAGCTCCGAACTTTGCAGCGGTTCTTTTTCATAGACATCCAGACCGGCCGCAAAAATTTTCTGTTGTTTCAGCGCGTCAATTAAAGCCTGTTCATTGACCACGGAACCACGGGCAATATTCACAAATACCGCATGTTTTTGCATCAGCTCAAATTCACGCGCACCAATTAAAGCGGTCGAGTCGGCGTTTAAATCCACCGCGACCACCACAAAGTCCGACTGTTGTAGCAGCTCATCCAGACTGTGATATTGCGCATTTAAGGGCTGCGCCTGGGCCAGATTTTCACGGCGGTTATGGTACAGAATATTCATGTTAAAGCCATAACGCCCACGACGGGCAATGGCGGCACCAATATTACCCAAACCAATAATCCCTAAAGTTTTACCATGAATATCCTGACCGAACTGGGCCGGGCCAACGGTACGTTTCCATTCACCCTGTTTGGTCCAGCGATCCAGATAGGCCAGCTGACGCGAAGCTCCCATTAACAGACTAAAAGCCAAATCGGCAGTGGTTTCGGTTAATACATGCGGTGTATGACACAGATAAATCTTTTGCTCAGTCAGATAGTCCACATCATAATTGTCATAGCCGACACTGATACTGGAAACCACTTTAAGACGGCGCGCACCCGTCAGGTTAGAGGCATTGAGCAAACGCCCCGCACCAATCATGCCATCAGCATCTTGGACATGAGTACGAATCTGCTCATTAACATCACCCAGTTTCGGGCTAATTTCTACCACGTCATACTGCTGTTTCAGCTGGCTTAAAACGTCCTGATCAACCTGACTAAATGCGATAACTTTTTGTTTCATTCCTGATCCGTCATGTGTTTTTTATCTTGCATAGCCTGCCATAGCTGTTTTTTCAATAATGGCTGTTCCAGCATTTCGGCCAAAGCGGGCAACGCTGTAGCTTGCGCTAACTGTACATGAGGCAATTGACCCAGCACAATGATCTTTTTCTCCAGTGCAATCGCATCCAGAAAACCTTGCACATACACCGAGACCGCCCGGCCATCTTGCAGCTCAGGCAAAGCAAAGGGCCAATTCAGCTCAAAAAATTCTGCCTGTGCCGCACGCTGGATATTGCGCCATAACTGTTGCTGCGACTCATTGATGTGGGTG
Source organism: Acinetobacter sp. YH12117 (assembly GCF_013418865.1). NCBI lineage: Bacteria > Pseudomonadati > Pseudomonadota > Gammaproteobacteria > Moraxellales > Moraxellaceae > Acinetobacter > Acinetobacter sp. YH12117. The sequence continues at coordinate 106,200 of NZ_VPBF01000002.1, read as the reverse complement.
GCATCCAGCACAATCGTATATTGTTTTGTAGCAATGGCTTGTAAATGGAATGCATCAATCTGTAAGGCAGGCTGCACTTCAACCAGAGCCGCAGGCGTGACAGGTTCTGCCGGGCTTTCGACTGGATTCTCTTGCGGAGAGACTTGTGGTTCCGCAACAGGCTGTCTGAGTTGTAAGGCAATATCTTGAGGTACTGTCGCCGCGACAGCTGCCGGCATGACAATTTCAGTCAGCAGTTCTGCCGGGGCCTGATCGCGCCACAAGGAAGATGCTGGCAAATTTTGAGATGCAACGTCCCGGGGAATCCATATATCAATTCCCAAACTTGCCAAAATCTCACGTTGATGCCCAATCATCTGCTATCGTCACTTATGTCCATAGGGCTATTCTAGCCGGATTAGTCCGGTTTTGCTGTGCTTTCTGCATCCAGTCATATCAAAGCTGCTCAATGATGATGACACAATCCACCTACCGCACTCAGAAATAGAGTGCTTAGATAATCATTAAACTGTTTTTCTTCTGCATACGCTCGACCATTTCTTCGGTGGCAAAGCCTAAACGCCAGTACAGCAGCTCCAGTACATCCAGCTCATCCTGAGTGATAATCCGGTCATTCCACAAACAGGCTTCAGCAATACCCAGAATACTTAAACGGTCACGCAACAACAGCCCGGCCATATCATTCAGAATTTCTGCCAGATCAATTGGCTCATCGGAAATTTCTTCATACAGCGACATTTCATACGGTGTCAGTACGCGCTGTAAAATTTTTTCCCGCACTTCCAGCTGGTTGCCGCTATTGATTTGCTGCACATGCAGCAAGGCATCAATTAAACGTACAATTTGCGGTTTAACTTCATCCAGCGCCGTCGGGGTATGTAGCGGCAGCAGGTTCAACTCGGATTTGACCCGCTCCAGCAGCAAGGCATCCAGCAGTCCAATTTCCCCATCTTCCTGAATAATTTTGGCCAGCTTGGTCAAAAACTGCCGCGCGATACTGGCCGGCATACCGCCAATATTCTGGCAGGCTTCCAGAAAAATGGAGATATGCACCCGACCATCCAGATTCAACAAGGCATCGACAATGGCACGGCTGACTTCTACTTCAGGCGGAATAAATTCGCGGTATTGGCGAATCATTAAAATTGCCATCATCACCTCACGCGAACCAGTGGCCGTCTGCAAGGCACGCTGGATCAGTTCCGGACGCGGCATATTACGGCGGATTTCCGGTTTCAGCGGCTTGATTGCATCTTTAATGGCAAAGCTAATCGGGGATAATCGCAATAAAGGCAAAGGTTGCGGCGAACTCCACGGCGCATAATATTCACCATTGACCTCTTCCAGTGAACGAAACAGACCAAACCAGGGCTGGCTGCGCAGCTTTTTCAGGTTTTCCAGTTGCAGGTCCTGTACCAGTGCCGGATTTAACTCATAAATCCGCGCATCAATACTCGGATGAATATTCAACCAGCTTTGCGGACTCAGCGAGTTGGCAAAACACATATGCGCAATCGATTCCGAATATTCACTGTGAATTTGCGAACCGGCATGATGCACATAAATCCTGAGCAGGGTTTGAATATTGGCATTGTTCTGGATTAAACGTTTAGTTTTCAGGTCGTTTTTAAAGGTACGCCCGCTCAGGTTTAAATATTTGATAAAACGGGTAATCAGCACGCCTAAGCTGCCAATCAGCCAGATCATGCCGCCCAGTGCAACAAAAGGCGTGGCAGGTGCATAAGCGGTGTTGTAATACTGCTTGCCAAAGCCGAGTTTGGCCACTTTACTGCCCCACTGGCTAAACGTGGTCAGGCTGCTGTAGAGAATTTTCAGCTTGGTATTTTCCGCAGTTTCACCACTTAAAATTTGATGAAACTCATGACTGAGCAAGCCATACAGTTCCTGCTCATCCAGGTTTTGCAAGGCGCCCCAGGTCAGAATAATCGCAATATCGCGTGGAAAAAAACCGGCGGTCAGTGCATTTACCCCGACCTCATCCGGCAGGACATACAGCGCCGGTGTATCAATCGCGAAGGTATCGGCCAGCTGTTCGGTAATTTTTAAGGCAACACTTTCTTCCGGCGTGCTTTCAATCAGGCTTAAACGACGTGCACACAGCTGCTTGGCCAGTGAGTGGCCGCCAGAACGGAAAATATATAATTCAATGGCAATGGAAATGCCCATTAAAGACAGCAGTACCGCGACCAGATAAGGACTTAAGCTATGCCAGTAAATGGACTGCGAAGCATCAATATAATGCACCAGCAACCCCAGTACAGTATTTAAAATAAAAATTGTCAGGATGACCGCAAGCAGACACAGGCTTGCAGACCACATCATATTCTTGTTTTTAATAAAGTAGTAACCTACATCTTTCAATGTAAATTTCCTTAAATTACATTGTCTTTAGGCGACATCATAAATGAAAAAAGCGGGAATTTCCCGCTTTTCCTGCCAGTTTTACAAGAATTATTCTTCTTTCAAACCGGTCAAATCTACCGATGCAGCATCAATATTCACATCGATATAATTGTCTTTTTTCTTTTTGGCTGTATCGCTGCGTTTTTGCTGAAGATTATCCAGATAGGCTTCATCAATACCGCCAGCAACATAGACTCCATCAAACACCGAGCAATCGAAATTATTGACTTCTGGCACTTTATGGGTGCGTACTGCAGCTTTTAAATCTTCCAGATCCTGGAAAATCAGACGGTCAGCACCAATAATTTCACGAATTTCTTCGACGCTACGGCTAGAGGCAATTAGCTCAGATTTAGCCGGCATATCAATACCATACACGTTTGGATATTTCACCATTGGCGCCGCTGAAGCGAAAAATACGCGTTTGGCACCAGCATCACGTGCCATCTGGATAATTTCGTTACAGGTGGTACCACGCACAATCGAGTCATCTACCAGTAACACGTTCTTGCCTTTAAATTCCAGCTCAACCGGGTTCAGCTTTTGACGTACCGATTTTTTACGCTGCTGCTGACCTGGCATAATGAAGGTACGACCGATATAACGGTTTTTCATAAAGCCTTCACGGAATTTAACACCTAAGGTGTTGGCCAGTTCCAAGGCCGAAGTACGCGAAGTATCTGGAATTGGAATCACGACATCAATATCGTGTTCCTCACCCCATTCACGCAGAATTTTTTGCGCCAGCTTCTCACCCATTTTTAAACGGGCTTTATAAACCGAAATACCGTCAATGGTCGCATCTGGACGCGCAAAATACACATATTCAAAAATACATGGATGATATTCAGATTGTGCCGCACACTGCTGGGTAAACATCTGGCCGTTAGAGTCAATGAAGATGGCTTCACCCGGTGCCAGGTCACGCTCGACTTTAAAGCCCAGGGCCGTAATTGCCACCGATTCAGAGGCAATGATGTATTCCATGCCTTCATCGGTTTCACGCGAACCGTAAATTAACGGACGAATCCCATGCGGGTCACGGAAGCCCACAATCCCTTGACCGGTCACCATGGCCACCACGCCATAAGCCCCTTTACAACGCTCATGCACACGCGTTACCGCATGGAAGATATCTTCTGCTGCCGGCTCCAGCTTGCCGCGTTTTTGTAATTCATGGGCAAAAACGTTTAACAGTACTTCTGAATCTGAATCGGTATTCATGTGACGTAAATCGGTCTTGAACAGGTCTTCATGAATTTCTTCGGCATTGGTCAGGTTACCGTTATGCGCCAAGGTAATACCGTATGGTGAGTTCACATAAAACGGCTGCGCTTCTGCACTGCTAGATGAACCTGCCGTCGGATAACGCACATGACCAATCCCGTAGTTGCCCAGCAAGGCACGCATGTGACGGGTATGGAATACATCACGCACCATGCCGTTGTCTTTACGCAAGAACAAGCGACCTTCATGGCAAGTGACAATCCCAGCTGCATCTTGTCCCCGATGTTGTAACATCGTTAATGCATCAAACAACATTTGGTTAACAGGTGATTTACCAGCTATACCAACTACTCCACACATAGCAACCTCGCAGACCAGCTAGGATTAATAAAAAGGATTATTCGTTGACTCATCTGCGCCCTTTCGTTCAGGTTCAGATGAAGAACCAGAAGATTTCGGAGCATCTTCTGATTTGATGTGCTGTAAAGCCTCATTGGCGGCATCTTTGGACATTTGTGTGGCCCAAGGCGCATAAGGTAAAAGGGTTTGAATAAATTTGGACTGTTTCCAGTGCGGCGAACTTTCGACCCACGGCCCAATGCCCTGAATGGCAATTAGCACAATCAGCAGACCTTTGAGGGTACCAAACGCACCACCGGCTAAACGATTTAATGGGCCCAGTTTCAGCGATTTCAAGATGCGGTTTAATAATGCGCTCACCATCCAGGTCAGCACCACAATCACCAACACAATAAAAGCAAAGGCCGCAATTTTCTGAACCACCGGATCAGCACTGAGAGCGGTCATTGAAGGCGCTAGAACGGAAGCATATTTTGCCGCCACAATCAGGGCAAAAATCCAACCGACCAAGTTCGCAAAGGCTTTAATAAATCCTTGACGCAAACCGTTAAGCCCTCCAATGAGCAGAATAATCAGTATAAAGATATCGATGGCGTTCATGACTTTAAAGTGCGTCTACACAATCTTTCACAAGTTCCGGGCCAGTATAGACCAAACCGCTATACACTTGTACCAAAGTTGCACCGGCATTGCGTTTCGCAACTGCCTGCTCACCTGAAAGAATACCACCAACACCAATTAAAGGAATTTTGCCCTCTAAGGTTTTGGCAAAGGCTGCCAGACACGCGGTACTCTTTTCAAATACTGGCGCACCCGATAAACCACCGGCTTCATCGCCATGTGGCAAATTCTCTACCCCTTCACGAGACAAGGTGGTATTGGTCACAATTAAACCATCAATTTTAAATTGCAGTAATTGCTGGGCAATAAATTCAATATCGGACGGTTCTAGATCTGGCGCGACTTTCAGCACCAACGGTACATAATGCTGATGCTCTTCGGCCAACGCCAACTGACGCTGTTTCAAGGTTTGCAACAGCTCGGTCAGGGCATCGCCGCTTTGCAGACTACGCAAATTCTTGGTGTTGGGTGATGAGATATTGACCGTAATATAAGAGGCGTAATTATAAACTTTTTCTAAACAGATCAGATAGTCATCAACCGCTTTTTCTACCGGAGTATCGGCATTTTTACCAATATTAATCCCCAGTACGCCTTTAAATTTGGCGGCCTTGACGTTTTCAATCAGCTTATCGACGCCATCATTATTAAAACCCATGCGGTTAATAATGGCTTTGGCCTGCGGTAAACGGAACAGACGCGGATGTGGATTACCGGCTTGTGGACGCGGGGTGATGGTACCAATTTCAATAAAACCAAAACCTAGAGCGGCCAGTGCATCAATATAGGCACCATTTTTGTCCAGGCCTGCAGCCAGACCTACCGGATTCGGGAATTCAATACCCATACAGGTGACCGGTTTTGCTGCCACCTGCTGACGCATCAGGCCCATTTTATGACCTGATTTTAATAAAGATAATGTGAGCTCATGTGCACGCTCCGGTGCCAAAGAAAACAACAAAGGGCGGGCAAGAGAATACAACATATCGGCAAAAGTCTACGGCTTTTTAAGTCGGCCTATTATAGGCCCAGATTGTTGAAAACACCATGCTTGACCATTGTTTATTTTTACCGGTTATTGCACTGTCGCCGTTAATTTAATCTGCCCGGCATCGGAAATTAATTCCATTTTTTCAATGCTTAATCCCATTTGTGCCAGCTGGGTCAGGAAATTGGCCAGCACAGAATATTGTGCATGACTGCTTACAATTTGAATTTTTTCACCCGACTGCTGCGATGCCACCGACAAACCCTGCTGCTGTGCCACGCGCTGTACTTTTTCCAGACTGCTGAGCTGTACATCCCCGGCCGGCTTCATGGTCACGGCGTTGCTTTGCATCCACACCACCAGATCTTTTAAGGTATTGAGCCGTTTTTGCTGCTGATCTGCTGCGCCGTGCATATACCACAGCGCCGATCCGACGGCGGCCACCAGCACAAAAATTCCGGTAAAAATCACCATGATCCGTTCACGCAAGCTCAGCGTATCTAAATAGTCATTTAATTTTTCCAGCGACTGATCCCAACGCTGCTGAATTTTTTCTACTGCTTTCATTATTGTATTTTCACCAGTCCGATTGCGCCGTTGGCGGCCGGTTGAATATTACCTAGCTCGACCTTAAAGCCTTGCTGGTTTAATTGCTGGGTCAATGCCTGCAAGCTGGCTGCGGAACTGGCCTGCAATTCCATATTCAGACTGGACAGATCATAATTGACCCGTCTGGCCACAATCTGATTCTGCATCAATACCGGCCCGACCCGACTGAGCAACTGTAAGGCTTGGGTATCGGCGGTCTGGCTTTGTTTTAACTGATATTCAAACTGGCTTTTAATATTTTGCTCGGTGACCGGATAGTTTTGCCCAAACCAGTATTTAAACTGGTCAATCGCCTGCACCGCGGTCTGATTCGCAACTTTTTTATACTGATACCAGCGCGTGGCATCATAACTGAACTGCACCACCAGAATCCCCAAAAATACCGCAGCACAGGCTTTCCAGCAACCCGAAATGCCCGATTCACTTTTGGCTTTGGGTAAAATATTAAAAGGATGCTGTTTGGCTTTTTTCAGCACCGGCACTTCATAATGGAAGGAGCTTAACTGCTCATGCGTGCTGATGGCCTCAATACTGTGCATCTGTTCGGCGGTAAAATTACTGATCTGATAACGCTGTTCAGGCGCCTGATAATCCAGAAATAAAGCCAGATCATCGACCGAGCTGCCCAGATATTCATTTTCACGTACCAGCAACCGGCCACAGACATTGGCCAGCACAATATGCTCAGGCTCCGGCACCGGCAGCAATAAAAAGTCCGGCAATAAGGCCGTGACTTTGACCGGTAATAAAGCCAAAGCATGTTGCAAGGTTTCGACATGACTTTGCGCCACACCAAGTAAAGTCAGGCGGTCCGGCTGCTGAAAATGATGCAGCACTTTCATGGCATCAATTGGCAATACCACAAACTCTTCTAGCAGGAATTTAATCCCCTCTGGCCCCAGCTGCTTGTATTGGGCCTTGTTCATCTGCTGTTGCAGCATCTGTATATCCCGGCTCGGGAAATACACCACTGCTTCTTCACCCTGATGAAGCTGTATCGCCTGAATCAGGTCTTCAAGGGTATTGGCCTGAACCCAGTACTCCCCGCTCGACCATTGCCAAACCCCATTGGCTTCCGGCATCCATATTTGCAACATTGTTATTGTACTGCCATGAAATAAAGTGTGTTGTTATGCGTCTGGAATAAAACTTTTTATTTGTGTCGATAAACCTGCAGCAATGACCGCCTGCTCATAAATACGCGCTTCTGCCAGCGCATAAGGATGGAAAGATTCCCCGGTTAACTGCTCTGCAATATGTGCCACCACATTCATATGACACACCACGGCAATTGATTCATAAGGTAAATGCGATAACCACTCAATAGCCTGAGTCGCATCATCCTCCGGTTTAATGGTATTGCAGATCACCACAGGCACATCTTTAAAATAGGTCTGGATATGCGCCAGCGTTTCCTGGGCACGTAACAGCGGACTAACCACAAACACATCCGGACGGATCAGATCTTTTAAATACTCTGCCGTTTGCTGTGCCTGGGTATGCCCACGTTCGGTCAGGGGACGTTTAATATCATTACCATGCACGGGTGGTGAAGCTTCACCATGACGCACTAGGGTCAATTGCATATACATTTCCTTATTTCATTTTGTCCGCATTATAAGCAGTAAATATGACAGTTCGGTTCATCAAACTGTCATATTTTAACCAATTTATACCTCATGATGCGGCAATACAAACTCTACATCACTACGATGGCCATTTTTCATGAGTGCCAGTGCAATCGTCAGCGGCGGCTGCCCTTCATAAATCACATCATACAGGGCGCTGGTAATTGGCATATACACATCCAGCTCTTCAGAACGCGCTTTGACCTGCACAATGGTATTAATCCCTTCTGCGGTCTGGCCCAGTTCCTGTGTGGCCTGTTCCAGGGTTTTGCCTTTGCCCAGTGCATACCCCACCTGATAATTACGACTCAATGGACTGCTACAGGTGGCAAATAAATCACCGACACCTGACAAACCAAGGAACGTCAGCGGGTTGGCGCCCAGCTTGACCGCAAAACGGCTCATTTCAGCTAAGGCTCGGGTTAGAATCATACTTTTGGTATTTTCACCGACGTTATACGCGGCAGCCATGCCCATCGCCACGGCATAAATATTTTTTAACGCCCCGCCAAGTTCAACCCCGTGTACATCATCACTACCGAATACACGGAATAAAGCACTGTGCAGTGCCTGCTGCACCGCATAACGCACCAGTTCTGACTGGCTGGCAATCACGGTTCCGGCGGGCTGCCCGGCTACAATTTCTTTGGCCAGGTTCGGGCCAGACAGCACGCCATACGGCACTTCTGGCAATTCGGCACGAATAATATCGCTCATAAAGCAGAAGGTTTTGGCCTCAATGCCCTTGGTCAGGGACACCACCGCTTGCGAGGTGATAAACGGCTTAATCTGCTTCAGCACATCACGAAAAGAATGACTTGGAATGGCGACCAAAATAATATCGCGGTCGCGCACCGCCAGTTCCAGATCCGACACTGCTTTTAAGCCCGGCTCTAAAGGAAAATCTGGCAAATAGCGTTTATTGATATGAGTGCGGTTAATTTCTTCAGCGGTGGCTTCATCCCGAATCCAGATCATGGTATCGCAGCCGTTACGCACCGCGGTATTGGCCATGGCGGTACCAAAACTGCCCCCACCCAAGACGGTAATTCTTAATGCGGTTTTCTGATCAATATTGACCGGTTCTACCAGACTGGCAAAATTCAATTCTGACATTATTTTTATATCCTCAGCCGTATGCGATGCTTATTCCGTCCAGTAACTGACATAGGCGTCAGTCTGAATGTCCGCACGCGGCGCAATCGCTTTTGCGGCAGTTCCAATATAGATGATGCCTGAAATTAAATCATCTTCATTTAATTTCAAAGCTTTTTTCAATAATTTTGATTCCACTACAGCACCACTGCGCCACATGCTGGCAAAGCCTTGTGCCTGTAAAGACAGCAGGAAATTCTGTACCGCCGCCCCGGTACTTAAGGTCTGCTCAAAATCCGGAACTTTAGGATGCGGCTGGAATTTGGTCAGTGCCAGCACCAGTAATGGCGCCCGGAAAGGATGATGTTTCACACGTTCCAGCTGCACCGCATCGGTCTGGCCTAAATCGGCCAGAGCCTGTACCAGCAACTCGCCAAAAGCTTCGCGGCGCTCTGCCGGAATTACCACAAAACGGGTCGGTTTTAAACGATGATGATCAGGCGCGGTCAAGGCTGCCTGAAAGGCACGCTCCAGCTGCGCTGCATTCGGTGCCGGCTCGACCAGATGCCCAATCGACTGACGTTGATGAATATTCTGATGAACCGTAGCTTCCACTGTATCCGTCATTGGCTTATATCTATCTATAAAATCTGCCTCAAGATTAGCATAAACCACAGAATTTACTCTATTTGCGTTGGGTTATTTGTATAAATCCTGAGTTTTAATGGCCGGCTTGTCTGTCACAGAGCCACTATATAAAACTGCATTTCTTTACAGCTTCTACAAACTCTAAAAGTGTAGATATGTTTAGATAGATGACTGATTCAACAAATAAAATATGGGGACTACATATGAACAAGCTGATTGGTTTAAGTGCTGCAGCCACCGCTGCGCTGTTTTTTACCGCCTGTGCCTCAAACCCGACCTCTTCGCTGGCAATTCAGAAAGAAAATAATCAGTACGAAGTCACCGGTTTAGGGAAAAGCAATATCATCTCCAAAAACAACGCAATTAGTGCGGCCAACAAAACCTGTGGTAGCCGCGCTACACCGGTGGTGGTCGATGAACAGACCACTTATAACGGCGCTTTAAAAGGTGTGGTCGATGAACAGACCGGACAGATGATTCAGGCTGCCGCGACTGTACTCGGCACCATCTCGGGTCGTAATGCCCAGCTGGCGCAGGATGATGATTATCAGACCGTACTCACCTTCCGCTGTCAGGCCAACTAATCTGAACGTAATCAAAAGATGAAATAAAAAATGGATCAGTTCCTTTTGGGCTGATCCATTTTTTATTTCATGTGGGTAGCTGCCTCAGCACCCACCCAGCAAATCAAAACCTAGCAATAACCATCTAAACGGGTTAATGGCAGTTTTTGCCCGATGGCTTTTTCAATTTCTGGCAAATAGAAGGCATCATCTTCGGCCAGGAAACTGATACTCACCCCACGCGTACCAGCACGACCGGTACGACCAATACGGTGTACATAGTCATCTGACTGTTCTGGCAAGGTAAAGTTCACCACATGCGACACGCCATCGACGTGAATGCCGCGTCCGGCGACATCGGTGGCAATCATGATGTTGTGTTTGCCATTTTTAAACTGGTCCAGCATTTTCAGGCGTTTATCCTGGGCAATTTCACCAGATAGCATCACCACTTTATAGCCATCACGTTTCAGATGGTCATACAGACGGCGCACCTGATCGCGGCGGTTGGCAAAGATCATGACTTTTTCAATCGGCTCGTCGCGCAAAATATCTTGCAGCAGTTTATATTTGTCTGAATTCGACACCATATATACGCGCTGCTCGACATCGGCATTGGTTTTCTTTTCCGGTTCAATTTCGACAGTCACCGGTTCAAATAACCATTGCTGGGCCAGATTCAGCACATCATAGCTAAAAGTGGCTGAGAACATTAAAGTCTGGCGCTGCTCTTTACGCGGTGAAAAACGCACAATCCGTTTTACCGATGGAATAAAGCCCATATCCAGTAAACGGTCGGCTTCATCAATCACCAGAAATTCCAGCTGATCCAGCCAGACTTCTTTTTGCTCGACAAAGTCAATCAGACGACCCGGGGTCGCGACCATAATGTCGACAAAGTTTTTATCCAGCTGCGCTTTTTGCTTGTCAAAATCGACACCGCCCAACAAGGTCACTACATGTAGGTCGGTAAACTTCACCAGCTCTTTGGCATCGCTTTCAATCTGTAAGGCCAGTTCACGGGTCGGTGCCAGAATCAGGGCACGCGGCTCACCACGGAAACGCTGCTCTTTCACCGGATTATTCAATAAGTCATTGATGACGCTAATGAGGAAGGCAGCGGTTTTGCCGGTACCGGTCTGGGCGCGACCAATGGCATCATGTCCAGCCAAAGTAAATTTTAAAACCTTTTGCTGAATGGGCGTCATTTCCTTAAAACCTAAGGCCGCAATAGCTTGTCTCAGTTTCGGATGTAAATTTAAGGTTTCAAAACCAGATGACATAAAAATGTGCTCTAACTTATTAATCACAAAAACGTATCATATTATAAACAAAAAACGCCCCAATAGATGGAGCGTTTTTCAGATTAATCCAACGATTAGTCTAAAGGTTGTACTTCTTCCGCTTGGAAGCCTTTTTGACCTTTAACTACGCTGAACTCAACACGTTGACCGTCACGAAGTGAACGGTGGCCTTCGCCTTGAATCGCACGGAAGTGAACGAATACATCGTCGCCGCCGTTACGTTGAATAAAGCCAAAACCTTTAGTGTCGTTGAACCATTTAACTACGCCTTGTTCACGAGCTGTCATAAGTTAATCCTCATTGATTAAAAAGAAGGACCACCCGGTGTTGCAAACAGCAGAGTAAACAAAGTTTAAAAATATTTTTATTTCTAAGCTTGTAATCATTCTGTATAACTATTAACAAAATCCCGGTTACATCCAATTTGTAATAGGGCGACAAACAACAACTGCCTATCTCAAATCCTAAATACGCATCGAGCTTAACACGGGTTTATGACAAATAATAGATTTTTTTTGATTTATCTTATTCAGAATTCATGCTTTTTTTGACAAAGTTAATTCAAGATTTTTCAATGTTATATTTTGATAAAAACCGCAAATAAACTTTAGATTTGGCACCAAATTTGCTAATATTTTGAGTCCTTTTTTAAAGACCCGATTAAAGCAGATTATGGACAACTCTGTCGATGAAATGATCATCATTGATGCGATGGGACAACCCTGCCCCATGCCCTTACTGATGCTAAAACGCGCTTTAAAAAAAACCGGCGCCGGACACTTTCTGCTCAAGTCCTCTGACCCGCATAGTCAGCAAGATGTCAGCCGCTATTGTCAGATTCACCAGTACGGCTGTGAATTGACACAAATTTCTGCCAACGAGTTTCATTACTTTATTGAAATTAAATAATTTTCAATTAAAGTAAACAGCATGCATTGGCATAAAACTTTACATTTCTCTACCTTTTTTCCTTAATTTGCAAGGATATTGGTATTAAGATGAAATTTACAGGTAATACGACCCACCGATCCTATAAGGAGAACTCATGAGTGACAGCCGCAATCAGTTGATGCCCCTGTCATTATCTGCGCCAGGCGTAAATCTCGGTGCTTATATTAGTACCGTCAATCAAATTCCTATTTTAACGGCTGAACAAGAAAAAGAGTTAGCTGAACGTTATTATTACGATCAAGATTTAGATGCAGCAAAAATGCTGGTCATGTCGCATTTGCGATTTGTAGTCCATATTGCGCGTAGTTATGCAGGTTATGGTTTGCCACAAGGCGACCTGATTCAGGAAGGCAACCTCGGTCTAATGAAGGCCGTGAAACGCTTCGACCCGAATATGGGCGTGCGTCTGGTGTCATTTGCCGTGCACTGGATTAAAGCCGAGATTCACGAATACGTGATCCGTAACTGGCGTATTGTTAAAATTGCCACCACCAAGGCACAGCGTAAACTGTTCTTTAATTTACGCAGCCTGAAAAAATCCAGCAAAAAACTGACGCTGGAAGAAGCCAAATCGATTGCCAACGACCTAAATGTCACTCCGGAACAGGTCCTGGAAATGGAAGGCCGTCTGACCGCTTATGACGCGGCTTTCGAAGCGCAAAATGATGATGAAAGTGAAAACACTACCCATGTTGCGCCGGCGCTTTATTTAGAAGATAACCGTTACGATCCGGCCCGTCTGGTCGAAGATGAAGATTATGAGGCACAAAGTACCTCTGCCCTGCATGAAGCCATGGAGCAGCTGGATGACCGTTCGCGTAATATCTTGCAGCGTCGCTGGTTAGATGATGATAAATCGACCCTGCATGAACTAGCTGCTGAATATAATGTGTCTGCGGAGCGTATTCGCCAGCTTGAAAAAAATGCCATGGAAAAAATTAAAGTGGCAATGTCATCTAACTAAGTGATGATTCCAGAGTGCTAAAGTTAAAAAAGGGCGATCTGCCCTTTTTTGCTGTCTGTGCTTGCTGAAACCGGGCGATGATCTTAAAGAAATCCATTTTCTCCCCCCCTAAAATCAAAAAGCTGGATTCAATACGACATTTCAGGGTGAAAGTTTTTCACTTTCTCGTTGCCCGGAAAAATGTTAAGGTTGAGCGCAAATTTACTCAGGTCATTCTTGCTATGTGGATTGCAATTTCTGCCCTTAATTTAGCACTTGCGGTGATGTTAGGTGCATTTGGGGCACATGGCTTAAAAGCACGCGCAACAGAAGCTCAACTGGCGTGGTGGCAAACAGCGACTGATTATTTTTTCTATCATGCCCTCGGATTATTGGCACTGGCGATTCTGGCCAAAGTCATGACTCAATTTCCCATTAAAGCCAGCTTCCTGCTGATTCAGGTCGGGATTGTGTTTTTCTGTGGCTCATTGTATGTGATGGCGCTAGGTTTGCCGCGCGGTCTGGAGGCCATTACCCCAATTGGCGGTGCGCTAATGATTGCCGGCTGGCTGGTACTGGCCTGGAATGCCATGAAATATGCCCGATAATTCGGGAACGGAACAGCTAGGAAACTGCAGGTATGCACATTTATTTAAACGGCGAATTACAACAGACACAGTGCCATAATTTACTAGAACTGGTGCAACAACTGGCGTTGGAAGGCAAACGTTTTGCGGTAGAACAAAACGAGATGATTGTGCCGAAAAGCCGACTGGAAAGCACCCCTATTCATGATCAAGACCGCATTGAAATTATTCATGCCGTTGGCGGCGGCTAAGACGGAGCACGTATGGAAGACACCCTACTTAAAATCGGTTCACGCACTTTTAACTCGCGCTTGCTGGTGGGCACGGGAAAATATAAAGATCTGCAGGAAACAGATCTGGCCATTCAGGCCAGCGGTGCGGAAATTGTAACTGTTGCTATTCGTCGCGTGAATATTGGTCAGCATCCCGATCAGCCAAATTTGCTGTCTGTGATTCCACCAGAAAAATATACCATTTTGCCAAATACAGCCGGCTGTTTTGATGCCAACAGTGCAGTGCGTACCTGTATGCTGGCACGTGAACTGCTCGATGGTCACAATCTGGTAAAACTGGAAGTACTGGGCGATGAAAAAACCCTGTATCCAAACATCACCGAAACCTTAAAGGCAGCGCGTACGCTTATTGATGATGGTTTCGAGATTATGGTCTACACCTCGGATGATCCGATTGTGGCACAAGAACTGGAAAGCATGGGCTGTGTGGCAATTATGCCTTTAGGCAGCTTAATTGGTTCAGGACTGGGGATTTTAAACCCGCATACCATTTCTATTATTAAAGAAAATGCCAAAGTACCGGTACTGGTCGATGCGGGTGTCGGCACCGCCAGTGATGCAGCAATTGCCATGGAACTGGGCTGTGATGGCGTGTTAATGAATACTGCAATTGCAGCAGCGCAAAGTCCGGTCCTGATGGCTTCGGCAATGCGCAAAGCAGTGGAAGCAGGTCGTGAAGCCTATCTGGCAGGCCGGATGCCGCGTAAACGTATGGCCAATGCCAGCTCGCCAGAAACCGGTTATTTCTTTAAATAATCCGGACATTATCTGTGCTGAGAGATAAGTTACTCCTTCAGGTTTCACTTGATTTAAAAGCTAAACATGAAAAAAGGACTCTGCTTGAGTCCTTTTTTATTGCGTTTTTTAGACCTGAATCAAGGAATCAAGCCTTCATCACGCATAGCAATCTGCACCGATTGACGCTCGGCCACTTTATTGCGCAGCGCAATAATATGGGTATATGGGGTTAAATCATGATGAATATGGTTCGACCAGTTGGTCAGTACGAATAAATAGGCATCGGCTGGGCCAAAGTTATCATCGACCAGATACTCATTGTCTGATTCACCAATAGTTTTATCAATATAACTTAACAGACGGTCAATTTCAGCATAGGCTTTATTTTTTTCATCATCGGTTAACTGGCCACCGAAGAATACCGCGTAGGCATCATGCAGTTCCGAGTTGAGATAACCTAACCATTCCAGCACTTTGGCACGGCCCATGCCAGATGGCGGAATTAAATCTTGTTTTGGATCGTGCTGGGCCAGAAACGGTAAAATTGCCACGTTCTCGGTCAGAATTAGACCTGGATTAATCTCAAGCGCCGGAACATAGCCTTTTGGATTAATTTCGTAATAATCATGACCTTTTTCGGTTTTATGGGTTTTCAGGTCGACACGTTCTAAATCAAAATCTACATTAATTTCATTTAAAATAATATGGGCCGCTAAAGAACATGCACCCGGTGAATAATAAAGCTTCATATCTGATCCTTGTTATATAACTACTAACTGTTTTAAATGGCTTCTAACAAACTTTCAAGTGATCGAACCTGTAAATTGCAAAAAAGCGTAAATGCGTAAAAAACATTTACCTTTTCAATATTGAGCAAGCGCGGCGCTTTTTCAAGTGGATTGCGGCTGCTTTTTTCACTTCATTTGTTTTACCATAGTCGCCTTTAAAGTTTCATGAAAAGCCGATTGTGATTAGTCTGAAAAAAGAAGAGTGGTTTTCCAATATCCGGACCGATGTGCTGGCCGGTCTGGTGGTGGGGCTGGCCCTGATTCCTGAATCCATTGCCTTTTCTGCAATTGCCGGTGTCGATCCACAAGTTGGCCTATATGCCTCCTTCTGCATTGCTGTGACTATTGCCTTTTTTGGTGGCCGCACGGCGATGATTTCGGCCGCGACGGGTGCCATGGCGCTGCTGATGATTACCCTGGTCAAAGAGCACGGGCTGCAATATTTGCTGGCGGCAACGGTACTGACCGGAATCATTCAAGTGGTGGCCGGCTATTTTAAAGTGGCCAAGCTGATGCGTTTTGTGTCGCAATCGGTGGTCTATGGTTTTGTGAATGCGCTGGCGATTTTAATTTTTGTCGCGCAACTTCCAGAGCTGATGCAAATGGATCTGTGGGGCTATGTCTTTGTCGGCCTGGGGCTGGCGGTAGTTTATCTGTTTCCCTATCTGCCTAAAATTGGCAAGGCGGTGCCCTCACCCTTAATCTGCATTATTGTGCTGAGTCTGCTGGCGCTGTTTTTGGGTGCCGATATGCGTACGGTGAGTGATCTGGGACAATTTCCAGACACCTTACCGGTATTTTTAATTCCTGAAATTCCGCTGAATTTTGAAACACTGGCGATTATTTTCCCCTATTCCATCACCCTTGCGACAGTGGGTTTACTGGAAACCATGATGACCACCACCATTGTGAATGAAGTGACGGAAACTGAAGGTGACCGTCATCAGGAATGTCGTGGTCAGGGCTATGCCAATATTGTCAGCGGTTTTATGGGCGGGATGGCCGGCTGTGCCATGATTGGCCAGTCGATTATTAACGTCAGCTCTGGTGCGCGTACCCGTCTTTCTACTTTGGTCGCCGGCGTTTTCCTGCTGTGTCTGGTGGTGTTCTTTAAA
Organism: Acinetobacter sp. YH12117; assembly: GCF_013418865.1. Lineage (NCBI taxonomy): Bacteria > Pseudomonadati > Pseudomonadota > Gammaproteobacteria > Moraxellales > Moraxellaceae > Acinetobacter > Acinetobacter sp. YH12117. Next base: position 89,318 of record NZ_VPBF01000002.1, on the reverse strand, counting down.
GACTGGCTGGCTTATATTCCAATGGCGGCGCTGGTGGCGATTATGATTATGGTGGCCTTTACCACCTTTAACTGGGATTCGGTGCGTAACTTTAGCAAGCATCCAAAGCAAAGTAATATTGTGATGCTGACCGTGGTGGCGATTGTACTGGCCACACACAACCTGGCCTTGGGTGTTTTCGTTGGGGTATTGCTGTCGGCCTTATTCCTGGTGAATAAGCTGGAAAGTGAAGTCAAAGTTCAGTCTGAACGCGTACAGGATACACGCCGTTATCAGATTACCGGACAGATTTTCTTTAGCAGCTCGGACAAGTTTTTCCAGTTCTTTGACTTTAAGGAAAATCTGCAACAGGTAAAGATTGATCTGACTCACGCGCATATTTGGGATTTAACCTCAGTGAATATGCTAAATACTGTGGTGCAGAAATTTGAAGCTCGCGGGATTCAGGTCGAGCTGATTGGCTTGAATGAAGCCAGTGACACCCTGATTGATAAATTAAGTCCGAATTAAGCTTGAATAAAAACTGCCTAAAGAAAAAATGCCTGATAATCAGGCGTTTTTTATGGCAGATCAATACCCGCCTTATTTACGGCGACGTAACCAAGCCGCAGCACTCAGCCCGAATAATCCCAATAATGACCATAGGCCGGTACTCCCCCCATGGGTATCCGCTTTGGAGTCTTCCGATGGCTTTGGCTCTGCCGGTGCATCTGACAGGTCCAGATCAATAATAATCGGGTCGTGGTCAGATGAACGGAAAGCATCCGGGCTATAAAAGGCCTGAATCTGCTCGGCGGTTTTATAGTCTTCATTATAGGCCAGCGCCGTCGGTTCATCGGCATTAATGGCCCATGCAAAAGCACGTTTAACCCGTGGATACAATTGTGCATCGGCAATGGCATGGTCTAAATTACCGGCGCCGCCATAGCCTTGGGTATTACTGGCCACGCCAAACACATAACTATAAGCCTGTTTACCCTGTCCGATTTTTTCATCATTAAACAGATTTTTATAGTTGGCCTTTTCCAGCGCCAAAATCGGATCTTCTTTGGCATAACTGTTTAAGTCGCCCAGAATCAGGACATTGGGCTGCGTTACTTTGGTTGGATTGGTCGCCAGCCATTGCATTAATTTTTGTACTGCGGTCACACGGGTGCTATTCCAGCAGCCTTGACCATCGTCCTGATCTGCATCTAGGCCGGTATCAGGACAGCTACCTTTGGATTTCAGATGCTGTGGCACCACGGTAAAGCTTTCGCCACCCGCCACAGGTTTAAAACTTTGCGCCATGGTGACACGATTCAATTGTGTACCATCATCAAATACGGCAGCGGCATTCACCGGCGTCAGGCGTTTGCTGTTATAAATCATGGCTACGGCAATGGTATCGGTGCCCAAGCGATCTGCATTTGGCGGTGTCACATACTTCCAGTCTGGCCCCAGACTTTGGGTTAAATAGGCAATGGCGCTGTCTGGGCCATAACCATTGTTGGCAATTTCATTCAGGCCATAGACATCGGCATCAATGGCTTTTAAGGCACTGACAATTTTCTGATGCTGCTTGTCGAACTCTGCTTTGGTTTTTGCACCGCGCTCGGTCGGGAAGCCTTGTGCCGCCCCATTGTCATAGTTCAGGACATTAAAGGCCGCAGCACGAATCTGGGCAGTATTTTTGGCACTGACGCTGCTGCGCTCATTTTTGTCTGCCACGATATTCGGCAAGGTTCTGCCCTGAACAGGCTGAATACGCCACTGGTTAAAACGATATTCCAAAATCCCTTCTACATTTTGCAGCTCATAGCCGGCTCTTAAGGTATTTTGCGCATTAAAGTTCAGCGGCAACCACGGCGTCCGGTTCTGGTTGTTATAGCCATCATCCAGAATAATTTTGGATAGCAGGTTTTGCTTGGCCAGGCTGAGTGCTTCGTCGGATTTGGCAGGATACAGATTGGTCGGCATATATAAGCGCCCAAGGCTTAAGGCCAGCTCGCCATAACGGCCATAATTATAGTTTTCACTGACGGTCAGAGTTTGCGGCAGTTTAACCAGTGCACCCTGATAACGCTGCGGTGCATGTTGCTGAATATCCGTCAGGCTTTCAAAGGGTAAATTTACTGTTTTTGGTGCCACCCAGCTTGCCGCTTGCGGATTACAGGTTTGAATCTCCTGAGTCAGCTGGTCCAGCTGCAGCTGGTTTTGATAGCTAGTGAGGCGGCCACGTAAAATCACCTCTTCTCCAACCTGCCCGCCTTTAATCTGGCTGCTGGCCGGAATATAAACAAAAATCGCATTATTCAGGTTTGGTTTGGCTTTGCTATCTGGCGTTTGCAGATAAAAACCGGAAAAACCATTGCTATAACGATAATCTGCGGTCATCACCCCACGCACGGTATAGATCTGGTTCTTGCTGGCACTGTGCAAATCGGCAATGGCGGTATCACTACTGCTACAGCTAATCGTTTCCGTCACAGGCGGTGGCTGCTCTCCTTCTGGCAGCAAATACTGACTAAAAGCATTCCGGTCAGACCAGGCCGTCCATTCACTGTTCACATCAAAAGGTGCTGTTGGGTCAACTGAGCTAACACTATGCGTGGTTTTATTGCGGCTTAAACTGGTGCCCTCTGCCCAACTCGTAGTCTGTCCAAGCACACCAAAACGATCGACCGGCGTATTATTCTTATACAGCACAACCGCATCATTACCATTAAAGTTCAAACTTGCGATTTTTTTGACCAGATCGCCCAGCACCAGCTGCAATTCACTTCGCCCGACCAGATATTCAGCTTTGGCCAGCAACACTCCCTCTAAAGATACCGTCAGTCCGGCTGTGGTTGACCCATTGGAAAAAATCTTGATTTGATACTGAGATAAATCGACCGCTGTCGCATCAGGGTTATAAATCTCCAGTCCCTTACGGTTCGATGTACCATCGACATATTGACTGAACATCAGCTCTGCATGTGCAGAAAATCCACAACCCATGAGTGCCATGGCCCAGCATAAAGTATGTAATTTCATTGTTTTTTATCAGTTGTTAAAGCTTATTCAGGCTATTTTTTAGACATGACAGATGTATGAACATTTGATGAAACTATTTCTGCATTTTCATGACAGCTGCCGTGAAAAAAATAGCACAATGCATGAAAAAATTTGACTTCAACTGCTCAGGACTTAAAATACCGCATTTGAATTTTTTACGATTGCCAAAGTTATGTCGAATGATCAATTAGACCAGCAAGTCGTCGAGCTGGACAACTTAAACGAGCACCGTGAAATTGTGACGTTTATGCGTCGTTCCTCACCACTCAACACCTCTCAACGTACTGCGCTTGAACAATATGGTCACCTAATTTTGGAATATCCGGTTGGCGATTTACGTCAGCATTTTGAACATCCAGAACGTCCTTTAACGGTAGAAATCGGTTTTGGAATGGGCCGTTCACTGGTCTTAATGGCGCAGGCCAATCCGGAGCGTAACTTTGTGGGTATTGAAGTGCATGTGCCGGGAATTGCCCAGTGCGTATATGAAGCAGGCACAGCTGGTTTAAGAAACCTGCGCGTCCTGGATGCCGATGCAATTCAGGTGCTGCGTGAAATGCCAGACAACAGCATTAACACGGTACAATTGTACTTCCCGGACCCATGGCAAAAGAAACGCCACTTCAAACGCCGCTTTGTGGTGGATGAGCGTATGGAACTGGTTGAGCAAAAACTGGAAATGGGCGGTACTTTCCATGCAGCAACTGACTGGGAACCGTATGCAGAATGGATGCTGGACGTGCTGGACAACCGTTCCCGTTTAGAAAACCTGGCAGGCAAAGGCAACAGCTATCCACGTCCGGAATGGCGCCCGCAAACCAAATTTGAACGCCGCGGTATTGAAGCTGGTCACAAGATTAACGACTTTATCTTTAAGAAAATTTCTTAATCGCAAAGTTGAAAAAGCGCTGAAATCTCAGCGCTTTTTTTATACGTCCCTATCTTGAGATTAGACAAAATAGATGATCTACCAGCCAAAAGTGATTCAAAAGATCGAATCGACGACTCGATCAACCAGTATAAAACCGAAGATAACAAAGATGATTTATGACTGATGACGTTCTAAAATCTGCTGGCTGAATAGTTGATAGACCGCCTGTAAATCAGGTCGCTGCGCATCGGCCAGCAACTGTTGATGCATTTGTAAAATATTCTGATCACCACGCATGGCCGGGCCAGTCTGCATAGTTTTAGGATCGGCCTGGGTGGCCTTCTGCGCAGTTTCCAGCATTAACGGATACAGCAGACTAAAATCGACCTGCTGGACATCAACAATTTGCCGGGCCATGTCATAGCAATAATTACTGAAATTACAGGCAAACACCGCAGCCAGATGCAGGCTCAAGCGCTGCTCGGAGCTATAGGCATAAACCCGCTGACTGAGTTCATTGGCCAGCTGCAACAATACAGCCTGATCGTCTTCATCTGCCGCTTCAATAAATAAAGGGGTATTGGACCAGTCAATCTCACGTTCCAGACTAAAGGTTTGCAGCGGATAAAATACTCCGGCACGTGCATGTACCTGCTGTAACAGCTGCATCGAGGTACTGCCGGAGGTATGGACCATCAGCACTTCAGGCAAATGAGGATGCACCTGCTCAATTACCGCGGCAATGGATTGATCACTCACCGCAATGATCACCAAGTCTAGTGTCGCATCAAACTGTTCAGGGCTATGAATTGCACTGGCCTGTACCTGCTGTGCCAGCTGCGCTGCCTTATCCAAACTGCGGCTATAAATTTGTACTATCTGGTACCGTGCACTCAATGCCTGTGCCAGATGATGTGCTACCCGTCCCGCGCCAATAATCCCGATTCGCATCTGTTTCATCTATATTTTGAACTGCCCACAGCATGCCAATAAAAAAAGGACGAATCAATTCGTCCTGATAGACTTGAGCCAGTTTTAGAACTTTCTTAAGGTCAGAATCTGTTCACTGCGTCCAAATGGCCCATGAACATCATGCAGAATGCCGCTGGTCAGACCAATACCATCTTCACCATATTGTTGTACCACTTCCAGTCCCAGCCACTGGCCTTGCGGCAAGCGGTGCAGATGAATTTGCAGATCCAGATTTGGAAAGCCCCAACCGGCATTCGGGTCCTGACGTGGCACCACACCATTGGCAGTATCTACCATGCCCATCAGGCGGGTAAAATCGGACGTCGGCTGACCGTCAATCATTTCAAGCTGATTACTGAGCCAGACAATGCCTTTGCCCGGACGATGGTCCAGATGGGCACGGGTCTGAATGCTTTGAATATAGCCGCCTGGCCAGCAGCGCATGCCATCCCACTCGGGTAAATAGTCCGGACTTTCTGTCGGCAAATCTTCCAGACCGGCAATAGCGCGGGTGTCGGAAGTCAGCATTTTCCAGGCACGTGCCACAATACAGGTTTTACCATTGGCACACATTTCCGCTTCAATCAGTTCAATGGTTTTACCCGGGCGAATCATGCGGGTAGTAATCGAAAATTCACCAAAGGCAATCAACCCAAAAATATCCAGCCCGACCCGGCCAATGCGCATTTCTGCACGTGGCTGGAACTGTTCCAGCTCGGCACAGAGAATACCTGTGGCAGGTGCCATATGCTGCTCATGCGGATTCCACGCACCCTGAGCATGAATATTCGATTCATAATAAGCTGTGCTGCTACCATCTGCATGCTGTTCACGTCTGATAAAACTGTAATATGCCGACATTATTTTCCCTACTTCCTTACTCTTTGGTCTGTGTGCTACCTGCCTGTGTAGCCTCTGTTTCGTTTATTTTCGTGCAAAAAAACCATAATAATTCATGATTTGACAATAAACCCTGCAACTTTTAAATCCGACTTTTGTTAATACGTCTTTGGTCTGTTCAGCCGAAACCAGTTCAAAATCATCATCCAGACGTGCAATCATCTTTTCACTCTGGCTCACTGTTAAGCCCTGTTGCACCGCCACATACTGCAGCACTTGCTGTTCAGCCAATGTTTCAGGCTGCATCAGGTCATAGCTGAGGAATACGCCACCCGGTTTTAAGCGCTGGCAGATGTCCTGAAAAAAATCGGCTTTGGCCGCCATGGGAATAAAATGCGCCACCAGAATGGCCAGTGCCGCATCAAAAGCCTGGCTGGATTCTAAACTCTGGGTATCGGCCTGAATAAACTGCACCCGCTCTGCACCAGCCAGTGACCGGATCGTATTTTGTGCCTGTTCCAGCATGGCACGGGAGGGATCAATGGCGGTAATCTGCCACTGTGGATGATGCGCCAATAAATAGGTCAGCTCATAGCCTGTCCCGCACCCGACCACCAGAATATGCGCAGTTTCCGGTAATTCTGCCGTTAGAATGGCATCAATCTGTTGATGTACCAGCTCATAGCCGGGAATCAGTTTACGGATGTGATCATCATAGCCAGCGACAATGACTTCACTGTGAAAGTTTTTGGCCATCTTTAACTCACTCTACCTCTGACTCTTGAATAGACTTGCGAAGATCATTCTTGTTGGAAAGTCATGACAGCTCGCGGAAAGCAAAGCAATTTTGCTCTGATTTGATTTTCCCCGAGATTCAATCACATGACCGGCGATATCCCTGTCGCCCTGTCATGTGATTAGATGCCTGCATGAATCAAGCAATTTCTTTTAGGTTTAACTCTTCACGCATAAATTCACGCAGCTTAAACTTCTGCGCCTTACCCGATGCCGTCATTGGAAACTCGCTAAAGAAACGCACATAACGTGGCACTTTATTGTGTGAAATATGCTCGGCGCAGTACTGGCGAATGGTTTCTTCTGTGCAAGGATCATTTTCATGCAGAATAATGCAGGCGCAGAGTTCTTCACCATATTTATGGTCGGGTACGCCAATCACCTGTACATCGCAAACCGCCGGATGGGTATAGAGGAAATCTTCAATTTCTTTCGGGAACAGGTTTTCACCGCCACGAATCACCACATCTTTAATCCGGCCTTTAATTTTAACAAAGCCTTCATCGTCCATTTCAGCGATATCACCGGTATGCATCCAGCGTGCAGCATCAATCACTTCTGCGGTTTTTTCCTGATCTTCCCAATAGCCGAGCATTACCGAATAACCGCGAACACAGAGTTCACCGAGCTGTCCACGTGGTACCACCTTGCCCTCTTCATCGACAATTTTGACTTCCAGATGTGGATGGACTCGGCCTACGGTACTGACGCGACGTTCCACCGAATCTTCCGTTGAACTTTGCGCACTTACCGGTGCTGTTTCAGTCATGCCATAGCAGATGGTAATTTCCGACATATGCATGCGGTCAATCACGCGCTGCATGATTTCCTGCGGACATGGACTACCGGCCATAATACCGGTGCGCAAGCTTGACAGGTCAAACTCATCAAACTGTTCATGCTCTAAAATGGCAATGAACATGGTCGGTACGCCATAAGCGGCGGTACATTTTTCCTGCTGAATGGCTTTTAAAGTATCCAGCGGGTTAAATACGGCTGATGGATAAACCATGGTGGAACCATGAGTGATACAGGCCAAGTTCCCCATCACCATCCCGAAACAGTGGAATAACGGCACTGAAATACAGACCCGATCTGCCGGGCTGAGATGAATTGCTTCACCGACAAAATAGCCATTATTTAAAATGTTGTTATGGGTCAGCATGGTGCCTTTCGGATTCCCGGTGGTGCCCGATGTAAACTGAATATTAATAGTTTCATCAAACTGCAATTCACTAGAAATCTGCTGCAGTTTTTGCAGCATTTTTTTGCTTGGCGGGGTCAGTAAATCCTGAAAGCGGTGTAATCCGGCATGTTCCTGATCATCAATTTTAATAATATGTTTCAGATGCGGCAGGCGCTCGGCTTTCAGCACTTTGCTTGCTGCCTGGTTCAGCTCCGGGGCAATTTTGGTCAGAATCTCCTGATAATTGGTGGTCTTGAACTGCGAGGCAATCACCAGTCCCTTACACGACACTTTATTCAGTACATATTCCAGCTCATTGCTTTTATAGGCCGGGTTCAGGTTCACCAGAATAATGCCGGCTTTAAAGGCCGCAAACTGGGTAATGGTCCATTCCACGCAGTTCGGCGACCAGATTGCAAGACGGTCACCTTTTTGAAAGCCCAGTTTCAGCAAACTGCAGGCAAAGGCATTCACCTGCTCTTGCAACTGCCGGTAGCTCAAACGCACATTCTGATGCAGGCTGACCACCGCATCCTGTTCGGCGTATTGCGCGCAAGCCTGATCAAATTTTTCACCAATCGTTGTGCCCAGTAAAGGCTGGCTGCTCGTTCCGTAGGCGTAGCTTAACCGTACTTGTGTCATTGAATCGTTCTCCTTGATTCTTTGTAATTCTGATTTTCAACTCTACTAATTGTTTTTGAACCACGACTACCTGTCTGTCTTCCCTGCCGTTTTTATCGTTTTTTACTCACTTCCCTCCTGTCGACGTACTGCATTCACACAAAAATCGGCAATCTGTTTGACAAAGTAATCCTTATAGTTTTGATCAAACATCACATTGCGAGATGGGTTTAAAGGTTCAATCACCACAAAAGTCATAGAGCCAACCACGCCCAGTGCGGCGGTGTTCAAATCTTCAAACTCAAACTCACCATTGACTTTTCCTTCAGCCAAAATTTCCTTAATGCTCTGCTTGATCAGCTGTTTACTGCGAAAACGTTCATGTTCCATTTCCGGATCAACCGGTTCAAACATGAGCGCATACGCCAGTTGGGGACTGTTCATGGCACGCTTCACAAAAGTTGTAACAGATTTTTGCAATTTCTGTTTTGGCGATAAATCCGAGCCGGCAATGTGGTTCAAAATTTCAACCTCATGCTGAATCGCATTCGACAACACTTCAATTAAAATCTGGCTTTTGTTTTCGAAATATCGATAGACCAGACCGGTAGATACACCGGCACGTTCCGCAATGGCCTGAATCGACGCCTCTTTAAAGCCCCCTTGAGCAATTAGTTCACGAGCGGACTGCAAAATCGACAGGCGATTCTGTTCCATTCGTTCCTGCATCAATGATGATCTTTTATAACTCATATCTTATTCTCAACCAGATAAAATGAATTGTAAATCATTTTGTGAATTTTAGTTCACTTTTTTAAATTTTCGATGTATGTTAAAAACCAAGCACAACAAAAATGCTTTTTTGGAAACAACAAATATAACCGCAGGATGGATGAAGAAATGAATTTACAAAGCTTGGATTTCGGTTTGGATGAAACACTGATCGCCCTTCGTGATTCAGTTGCTGCATTTTGTGCAAAAGAGATCGCACCCATTGCTCAACAGGTCGACCGTGACAACGAATTCCCTGCTCATCTTTGGAAAAAGTTTGGGGACATGGGTTTACTCGGTCTAACCGTAAGTGAGGAATATGGTGGCACCAACCTCGGTTATCTGGCACATATTATTGCCATGCAGGAAATTTCACGTGCCTCAGCATCTATTGGCCTTTCCTACGGGGCACATTCTAACCTATGTGTGAACCAAATTAAGCGTAATGGTAACGAAGAACAGAAACAGCGCTATTTACCGAAACTGATTTCAGGTGAATATGTCGGCGCATTGGCCATGTCAGAACCGAATGCCGGCTCCGATGTGGTGAGCATGAAACTCAAAGCTGAAGATCAGGGCGATCATTATCTGCTAAACGGTTCAAAAATGTGGATCACCAACGGTGGCGATGCAGATGTGCTGGTGGTCTATGCCAAAACTGATACCCAAGCCGGCGCCAAAGGCATGACCGCTTTCCTGATTGAAAAAACCATGCCGGGCTTTAGCCACGGTACGCACCTGGACAAACTGGGCATGCGCGGCTCGAATACCTATCCACTGTTCTTTGACAACGTGCGCGTACCGAAAGAAAACGTCCTCGGCGGTGTCGGCAATGGTGTAAAAGTGCTGATGAGTGGTCTGGACTATGAACGTGCTGTATTAAGCGCAGGCCCACTGGGCATTATGGATGCCTGCCTAGACACCGTGATTCCGTATATCCACGAGCGTAAACAGTTTGGTCAGGCACTGGGCGAATTCCAGCTGATGCAAGGCAAAATTGCTGATATGTATTCGACCTGGCTGGCCTGTAAAGCACTGGTCTATGCCGTAGGTGCAGAATGTGACAAAGCCGAGCATAGCCGCAGCCTGCGTAAAGATGCTGCCAGCGCAATTTTATATGCAGCCGAAAAAGCCACCTGGATGGCCGGTGAAACCATTCAGACGCTAGGTGGGAACGGTTATATCAATGAATTTTCTGCTGGACGTTTATGGCGTGATGCCAAACTCTATGAAATTGGTGCAGGCACCTCGGAAATTCGCCGTATGCTGATTGGCCGCGAACTGTTTAACGAAACTGCCTAAAAAATAAATCACAAGAATAGACAAGGATGTTGGCATGAATCAATTACAGAGCAAAATCAATATTCGCAGCGAAGAGTTCAAAAACAACCACGCAGCGATGCAAACCCTGGTCGATGACCTGAAACAGAAAGTCCAGAAAATTGCCCTGGGCGGCGGTGAAACTGCACGTCAGAAACATCTGGATCGCGGTAAATTATTACCACGTGAACGGATTGACCACCTGATTGATCCGGGTACGGCTTTTATTGAAATTGGTCAGCTGGCTGCCTATCAGGTGTATCAGGATGATGTGCCTGCTGCCGGTGTGGTGGCCGGTGTCGGTCAGGTCAATGGCGTGACCTGTATGATCATTGCCAATGATGCGACTGTCAAAGGCGGAACGTATTATCCGCTGACTGTGAAAAAGCATTTACGCGCTCAGGAAATTGCCGAGCAGAACCATCTGACCTGTATCTATCTGGTCGATTCTGGCGGTGCCTATTTACCGCTGCAAGATGAAGTGTTCCCAGACCGTGACCACTTCGGCCGTATTTTCTACAATCAGGCGCGCATGTCGAGCATGGGCATTGCCCAGATTGCCGTGGTGATGGGCAGCTGTACTGCTGGCGGTGCTTATGTCCCTGCCATGTCCGATGAAACCATTATTGTGCGGAATCAGGGTACGATTTTCCTGGGGGGCCCGCCACTGGTGAAAGCTGCCACCGGTGAAGTGGTCAGCAGTGAAGATCTGGGCGGTGGCGATGTGCACACTCGCCTTTCAGGTGTGGCCGATCATCTGGCAGAAAATGACGAACATGCTTTGGCCATTGCCCGCAACATCGTCGCCAATTTAAATAAAAAACCAAATCCGCAGCCGGAAAATGTCGAAGCACCATTATTCGATGCGTCCGAGCTGTACGGCATTGTCCCGACTGATGCACGTAAACCGTTTGATGTGCGTGAAGTGATTGCGCGTATTGTCGACGGTTCACGCTTTGACGAATTCAAGGCACGCTTTGGGACTACCCTGGTCACTGGCTTTGCCAAGCTCTATGGAATGCCAGTTGGAATTATTGCCAACAATGGAATTTTATTCTCTGAGTCTGCACAAAAAGGCGCGCATTTTATTGAACTATGTACCCAGCGCAATATTCCGCTGATCTTCCTGCAAAACATCACCGGCTTTATGGTGGGTCGTCAGTATGAAAATGAAGGTATTGCTAAAAATGGTGCCAAGCTGGTGATGGCCGTCGCGACAGCCAATGTGCCTAAACTGACTCTGGTGATTGGCGGTTCTTTTGGTGCCGGTAACTATGGCATGTGTGGCCGTGCTTACTCGCCACGCTTTATGTGGACCTGGCCAAACTCGCGTATTTCAGTGATGGGCGGTGAACAGGCCTCTAGCGTATTGTCGACTTTGAAACGCGATCAGATTGAGCAAAAAGGTGGAACCTGGTCAGCTGAAGAAGAAGACCAGTTTAAACAGCCAATTCGTGACCAATATGAACGCCAAGGCCATCCTTATTATGCTTCTGCGCGTTTATGGGATGATGGCGTCATTGATCCTGCGCAATCACGTGAAGTATTGGCGCTCAGTCTGGCGGCAGCATTAAATGCCCCAATCCAGCCAACCAAATTCGGCGTGTTCCGCATGTAAGAGGTGACAAAAATGGATTATCAATTTTTACAACTCGAACAGCAAGATCAGGTGGCTACGGTGTGGATTAACCGTGCCGAACTGCATAATGCCTTTAATACCCAGGTCATTGAAGAATTACATGCCTGCTTTCAGCAGCTAAATACCCGCGCTGATGTACGTGTGGTGATTCTGGCCGGTCGTGGCAAAAGCTTTTCTGCCGGTGCCGACCTGAACTGGATGAAACAGGCCGGTCAGGCCTCACAAGCCGACAATGAAGCCGATGCACTCAAGCTAGCCAAAATGCTGCAAAGTCTGGCCACCTTGAAACAGCCAACCATCGCCCGCGTACATGGCATTGCCTTTGGCGGCGGTATGGGTCTGGCCTCGGCCTGTGATATTTGTGTGGCCAGCACCGATGCCAAATTTGCGACCTCTGAGGTGCGTTTAGGTCTGGCGCCATCCACCATCAGCCCTTATGTCATTCGTGCCATTGGTGCGCGTCAGGCATCACGTTACTTTTTAACTGCTGAACGGATTTCTGCAGCACAGGCACACGCTATTGGTCTGGCACATGAAGTGACCGCACCGGAACAGCTGGACAGCAAAATTGATGAAATTGTGCAGGCCTTATTACTCGGTGGCCCTGAAGCACAGCACGCATCGAAACAGCTCATTCAGATGGTGAACCAGCAAGTCCTGACCGAGGACCTCTTGCTGCAAACCGCACAGCATATTGCCCACGTTCGCCAGGGAGATGAGGCGAAAAACGGCTTAAATGCTTTCCTTAACAAACAAAGCCCGGCCTGGATCAAGACCACGGCATAACAACTAGAAGGATCCTAACGATGTTTGAAAAGATTTTAATTGCCAACCGTGGTGAAATTGCCTGCCGTGTCATTCGTACTGCCAAAAAACTGGGAATTGCAACTGTTGCAGTCTATTCAGATGCAGATGCTCAGGCCCAGCATGTCAAACTGGCCGATGAAGCAGTCTATATTGGTGAATCACCAGCAGCACAAAGCTATTTACAGATTGAACGGATTATCGAAGCCGCAAAAAGCACCGGCGCACAAGCCATTCACCCGGGTTATGGCTTCCTGTCTGAAAATGACCAGTTTGCTTTTGCCTGTCGGGACAACAACATTGTCTTTATTGGCCCGCCAGTTGACGCCATTCTGGCGATGGGTTTAAAAGCCACCTCTAAAGCCTTGATGGAAAAAGCCGGCGTACCACTGACACCGGGTTATCATGGCACCAATCAGGATGCTGCGTTCTTAAAACAGCAAGCCGATGACATTGGCTATCCGGTGCTGATTAAAGCCAGCGCCGGCGGTGGCGGTAAAGGGATGCGTCTGGTTGAGCGCAGTGAAGATTTCCTTAGCGCCCTAGCCTCATGTAAGAGTGAAGCCCGTTCCAGCTTTGGCAATGAAGATGTACTGATTGAACGCTATGTAGTGCAGCCGCGTCATATTGAAGTGCAAGTGTTTGGCGATACCCATGGCAACTATGTGCATCTGTTTGAGCGTGATTGCTCGGTACAGCGCCGCCATCAGAAAGTACTGGAAGAAGCACCAGCACCGAAAATGCCGGAAGATAAACTGGAAGCCATGCGCCAGGCCGCAATTGATGCCGCGCGTGCCGTAAATTATGTCGGTGCCGGCACCGTCGAGTTTATTGTCGAGCAAGACGGGACCGCCTACTTCATGGAAATGAACACCCGTCTGCAGGTTGAGCACCCGGTGACTGAAATGATTACCGGTCAGGATCTGGTCGAGTGGCAATTACGCGTCGCCTTTGGTGAGCCTTTACCAAAACAGCAGCACGAATTGCAGATTCACGGCCATGCTTTAGAAGCACGTGTTTATGCCGAAGAACCTGAAAAAGGCTTTATTCCGGCGATTGGTCAAATCAGCTATCTGCATTATCCAGCACAAAATGAAGCGGTACGTGTCGACAGCGGTATTGTTGAAGGCGATGAAATTAGCACCTACTACGACCCGATGATTGCCAAACTGATTGTCTGGGGCAAAAACCGTGAAGCAGCATTAACGCAAATGCACCATGCTTTAGGTCAGTTCCATGTTGATGGTCTGGGCAACAACATTGCCTTCCTGGATCGTCTGGTGCTGTGCGATTCTTTCAAGAATGCCAATTTGGATACTGGCCTGATTCAGCGCGAAGAAGAATTCCTGCTAAAACCGGCCACAGAGCTGAACAGTACGCTAGTGGTCAGCGCGGCCTTCATCGAATTACTGTCACGTTTGGCACAAAACCCGAGTGCCAGCAATCCGGTGTGGCAGACCAATGCTTTCTGGCGTTTAAATCTGCAATCGGGTCAGACAATCAAATTTCAATGTAATGACAAAACCTTAAATATCCAGTTTGCAGCACAAGAACATGGTTTTGTCGCACAGTATGATGGTCAGACTTTTGAGCTTGAGGGTCAGTTACTGGATGCGCATACCCTGCAATTCAAGCTGGCCGGCAAACAGCAAAAACTGGCCTTTAGCCAGACTGAACATGGCATTACCCTGTTCCAGAATGGCCAGAGCTATAAATTTACCTATCTGAAACCGGTATTTAACCAGGATGATGAACAAGGTGCTGAAAACAACCTGACTGCGCCAATGCCAGGTGTCATCACTCAGGTACTGGTGGCGGCCAATGACAAAGTCAAAAAAGACGATGTCCTGATGACCCTCGAAGCCATGAAAATCGAATACTCGATTCGTGCACCGCATGATGGCATCGTGGCCAGCTCTTACTTCCAGGCCGGTGATCAGGTTAAAGCTGGCGATGAGCTGGTGGAATTCCAGCCGCTGGCGGAGGAAGTCGCATGAGCGAATTTGTCAAAATTGTTGAAGTCGGGCCACGCGATGGCCTGCAAAATGAAAAAACGCCCTTAACCCTGGATGACCGCAGACAGCTGATTCTGGATTTAATGCAAACCGGTTTACAGGCCATTGAAGTTGGTTCCTGTGTATCGGCCAAATGGGTACCGCAAATGGCAGACAGCGATGTGCTGTTTGCCGGCTTGCCCAAAGATCCAAACATTCAGTTCAGCCTGCTCACGCCAAATCTGAAAGGTTTTGAATCTGCGCTGGCAGTGGGTTGCAAAGAAGTGGCGGTCTTTACCGCCGCGTCTGAAAGTTTTACCCGCAAAAACATCAATTGTTCGATTGATGAAAGCTTTGAAAAATTCAGCGATGTAATGCGTGAAGCCAAAGCGCACAACATTCGTGTGCGTGGTTATGTGTCCTGTATGGTCGATTGTCCGTATGAAGGCGCAATTGATCCGCAGCAGGTGGCAAAAGTTTCGCAGCGCCTGCTGGATATGGGCTGCTATGAAGTGTCTTTGGGTGAAACCATTGGCACCGCCACACCCGACCGGGTGAAAAAAGTCTGGGACGCCTGTCTGGCCGAACTGGATACGACGGTGCTGGCCGGTCATTTCCATAATACCTATGGCATGGCCATCGCCAATATTTACCAGTCACTGCTGCAAGGTATTCGCGTTTTTGACTCGTCAATTGCCGGTTTAGGCGGCTGTCCTTATGCCAAAGGCGCATCCGGCAATGTCTCAACCGAAGATCTGTATTACCTGCTGTCCAACATGGGCTATGAAACCGGCATTCAGCTGGATGCCTTGATGCAGGCCAGCCGTAACATCAGCAATGTTTTACAGCGCAATAATCCATCCAATTATGCCAATGCCTACTGGCAAAAAGCCTGCGCTTAATAACCGAATAAAACCCGGCTTGAGCAATGCCCTCAAGCCACTCAAGGATGTAACAGCAGCAATCTGCTGAAAAAAGGATAAAAATAGAGGTGACACATGGCAAATAAAGTCTATGACAGCGCACAAGCCGCCTTAAATGGCGTGGTTCAGGATGGCCAAACCCTGGCCGTAGGTGGTTTTGGCCTGTGCGGGATTCCTGAAGCATTAATTGCCGCGCTAAAAGACACCGGTGCCAAACAGCTGACCTGTATTTCCAACAATGCCGGTGTTGATGGTTTTGGTCTGGGGCTGCTGCTTGAAACCAAACAGATTAAAAAAATGATTTCATCCTATGTCGGTGAAAACAAGGAGTTTGAACGCCAGTTCCTGAGTGGTGAACTGGAAGTTGAACTGACCCCGCAAGGTACGCTGGCAGAAAAATTACGTGCCGGCGGTGCAGGTATTCCAGCCTTCTTTACCGCCACCGGTGTCGGTACCGTCATCGCGGAAGGCAAAGAAGTGCGCCAGTTTAAAGGTCAGGATTATATCTTAGAAGAATCTTTAACTGCCGATGTTGCCCTGGTCAAAGCCTATAAAGCCGACAAGGCCGGCAACCTGATTTTCCGTAAAACTGCACAAAACTTTAATCCGGTCTGTGCCATGGCGGGCAAAATCACCATTGCCGAAGTCGAAGAAATTGTAGAGATTGGCGCGCTCGATCCAGATGAAATCCATCTGCCGGGGATTTATGTCAACCGCATTGTGTTAAATGTGCATCCTGAAAAACGTATTGAACAAATGACTTTAAAGGCGGAGGCTTAAACCATGGCTTGGACGCGTAATCAAATGGCGCAGCGCGCCGCACAAGAACTGGAAGATGGTTTCTATGTCAATTTAGGGATTGGTTTACCAACTTTAGTCGCTAACTATATTCCAGAAAATATCAACGTCTGGCTACAGTCAGAAAACGGCCTGCTCGGGATTGGGGAATTCCCAACTGAAGCCACGGTCGATGCTGACCTGATTAATGCCGGCAAACAGACGGTCACAGCTCGTCAAGGTGCTTCGTTTTTCTCTAGCGCAGACTCTTTTGCCATGATCCGTGGCGGCCATGTCAATATTGCCATTCTGGGGGCAATGGAAGTCTCTGAACAGGGCGATCTGGCCAACTGGATGATTCCGGGCAAAAAAGTCAAAGGTATGGGCGGTGCCATGGACCTGGTCGCAGGTGTGCAAAAAGTGGTGGTGTTGATGGAACACTGCGCCAAAGATGGGACACCTAAAATCGTTTCACAGTGTAGCCTGCCGCTGACCGGTAAAGCCGTGGTTCATCGCGTAATTACCGATTTGGGCGTTCTGGATATTACCCCAACCGGCGTGCAGCTGGTGGAACTGGCACCGGAGGTCAGTTTTGATGAAATCCAGAAAGTCACCGGGGTGCCTTTAATACGTAATGCAGCTTAATGGCTGGTTTTAAAAGCGGGCATCGGATGGTCGTGAATACATCCCCACCGCTACCTCCGCTTTTCAACTAAACCAAAAAGGACGACTTCAAGTCGTCCTTTTCTATTCCCTTAACCGAACTTACTCTGCTTTCTTCTCGACAATGCCCTGATCATCAACCGCACGTACCACCCCGGTTTCTGTATTTAATACTTCAAACTCAATACGACGGTTCTGGAACTGCCCTTCTGGGGTTGCATTTGGTTCCATCGGCTGTTGCTGGCCATACCCCACGGCCTGTAACTGGGAAGGATCAACCCCGCGTTGTACCAGATAATCACGTACCGCTTCAGCACGGCGTAAGGACAACAGATTATTGGCTTCATTGCTGCCTACTGCATCGGTATGGCCTTTAATGGTCAAATGTACATGCGGCGCACGCTGGATTAAGGCCGCAGCCTGATCCAGAATTGGCTGATTGGCTTCCGGTACAGTCGAAGATGCTGACTCAAAATGAATCGCTTCCAGATTTAAGGCGGTGGCGACATCCAGCGCCTGAATATTATCCGGGTTAATCACGGCCAAGGCTTGGGCTGCGGTCGTGGTCGCTGGTGTGACGGTCTGTACATCGAGATCCTGCTGCACCGTAATGGTCATATTCTTGGCCAAAGGACGCAGCTGATTGGCCACACGCTGCGCATCTGCCGGATTGGTGGACTGAATCGCAATCTGCTCACCCATCCAGGTCATATTGGTATTCGGCACATCTTTCAGGATTTTCAATGCCGTTGGAATCACATCCTGATCAATAAATTCACTATGATAATTACTGGCGCTATTCACCCCACAACCTGTCGGATGGTTAAAAATCCGTTTAACTTCTGTTTGCAGAATGTCGGTATAAGCCGGATTGTTCAGATACAACTGACAGGTGACCAGATCGCCATTGGAACCGGTATTGACCTGCAAATAGGCCGGTTCCGTCGCTGCTGCCTGGGTAACAGGCACCTCTTCTTCATTACGGTCAGAACAGGCTTTAAATAAAAAGGCCAGTAACAATGCCAGAATAATAAAAATCAGAATCGGTACCCACGGCGAGCGCTTCTGCTCTGGCACCTCTTCATATAACTCAGGCGCCTGATGAATGGTCTGCCCGGCAGTGGCATTGACGCCCAAACCGGCCAGCAGCGCAGCGGCCCATTCCGGCAAAGCAGCCTGAATGTCCGGCATATGCTGATCAAGCAAATGCACAATCGCCTCAGGATCGGTCGAGCCGGCCTCGCTTTCTAAAAAACCTAAGGTTGGTACGATGGCCCGGTTCAGGGTAGATTCAATTTCATCTGCCGGCGCCTGACCGCGGCTAAATTCCAGAAACTGCTGTTTCAGGTTCAGGTTGGTACCAAAAATTTCAGCCAGCCGCGGATTAAGCTGATTTCTCAGGCTGTCAATGAGGGATGGCCGGTGTCTTAACACCGATAAAAATACCGGATAAAAATCATTTAAGGCACGGTTTTTCTCAATGAGGTAATCCGTTTCCCCGTCTAGCACAATGGATGACACGCTATTTTTCAATAATTCTATCAATCTGGTTTGCATGATATGGCCTCATTTTTGTCATTGTTCTACTCGCATTTTTTAGTGTATCTGGTCATTTTTTAGACGTTGTAAATAATTGTGTTTTTCTTTATGTACTTAAATTAAAACATAAAAAAGCCAGCAAATGCTGGCTCTTGAACAGGTGAATTTAGGCCAGGAAAGTCTGAATTACCTTGCCTTTCACGGTTTGCTGAATCAGCGGTGTATTCTTGCCTTGGGACAGAATGCTGTCTTTGTCCAGCGTCCACTCCAGTTCAGGATCGACCAGAATCCAGCCAGCTTCCTGCATCCAGCGATCTGCCATTTGCGCAACCGTCGCCGGTGCCAGTGTCACGGTATGCACCCATTCCAATGGACTGAACAGACCTTCCTCAACCAGTTGCACACCCAAGGGCACAAAGGTATCAAAAGCGGTAAAGCCCGGTAAGGTTTCAGCAAACGGTGCCATTTTGGCCGAACTGCTTAAGGGTTCATGATGGGTACAGATCGCATCAATTACGCCATCTTTTAAGCCCTGACGCAGCAATTCTTTGTCTTTTTCAGCACGTAGCGGTGGACGTACATGCGCCAGCGAGTTAAAGCCATCAATCACCTGATCGGTTAAATGCAGCTGATGCATTGCCACATCACAGGTTACTGGCAGGCCTTTTTCTTTGGCAATTTTAATCAGCTCGACCGAAGCGCCACAGGACAGTAAACCGAAATGCGCACGGACTTTGGTCGCTTCAATCATCAACAGGTATTTGGCAATGGCTACGGTTTCGGCCAGCGCCGGAATCATAGGCAAGCCCTGACGTGAAGCAATAAAGCCTTCATGCACACAGCCATCTTTGGCAATTTGCGGTTCTTCGGCATAGAACACCACGGTCAGGTCCAGACCGGCTGCATATTCCAGCGTGCGAATCACGACATCATCATCGGCAAAGGATGCATTGGCATTGGAAACTGCGGTACAGCCGCCCTTTTTCAGACCGGCCATATTGGCAGGCTGTTTGCCTTGCAAGCCTTGGGTTTGTGCGCCAATCACCTGTAAATAAATACCACCATCCAGCATGGCTTTTTCGACCAGACCATGAATTAAGGCACCATTGTCCTGCACAATCGGCTTGGAATCTGGTGGAGTAAATACGTGCAGAATACCGTTTTCACGTGCTGCCTTGCCTTCAGATTTTAAGGTGCCGTGCTGCTGCTGACCCGGTTCACGCATCCGCGCGCACAGATCGACCATGGTTGGCATCAGCCATTTGCCTTGCCCATCAATGGTTTCAGTCACATCTGCTGTTTCTGCAACCAGCTTGCCATTTTCCAGATATACCGTTTGCACGCGATCAGTCTTTTGCATTGGATCAAGAACGCGGACATTTTCAATTTTTACAATACGCATGACTGATTCCTTATACCGCAATCGCTTCAATTAAACCTTGTTCCTGCAACTGACCCTGCATCGCCAGTGCCAGCACCGCCATACGCACCGCAATACCATTGGTCACCTGATTTAAAATCACCGATTGCGGGCCATCGGCAATGCTGGAATCAATTTCCACACCACGGTTCATCGGTCCCGGGTGCATCACGATACAATCCGGTTTGGCCAGCGCCAGACGCTCTTTGTTCAGGCCATACATTTTGTAGAATTCTGCCGGTGAGGACAGCGCCGGTGAATCAATCCGTTCATTCTGGATACGCAAGGTAATAATCACATCACAGTCACGGATGCCATCTTCCATTTTATTAAACAGGCGTACATCGGCTCCGTATTCTCCAAAACCAAATGGCAGCAAGGTATTCGGTGCAATCACGCGGATATCTTTACAGCCTAAAGTTTGCAACGCCGCCACATCAGAACGTGCCACGCGTGAATGTTTAATATCACCAATAATGGCAATGCTCATGTCAGCAAAGTCTTTTTTGGTTTCACGGCGAATGGTTAGCATATCCAGCATCGCTTGAGTCGGATGGGCATGACGGCCATCTCCGGCATTAATAATTGCGATATTTGGACAGACATCTTTGGCAATAAAATGCGCTGCACCTGAAGAGGAGTGACGCACCACAAAAATATCGGCGGCCATGGCTTCCAAGTTCCACAGCGTATCGCGCAGGGTTTCGCCTTTAGAGGTACTGGAACGGGCAATGTCAATGTTAAGCACGTTGGCCGAAAGACGTTTGGCTGCAGCTTCAAAGGTGGTACGGGTACGGGTTGAATTCTCAAAAAACAGGTTCATAACCGTACGACCTTCCAGCAGGTTGTTAGTGATCAGCTGATTTTGGTCATTAAAAAAGGACTGCGCGGTGTCCAAAATTTTGGTGAGGGTTTGTTTGGAAAGCCCTTCGATGGTGATGAAATGTTTTAGATTTCCATCTTTATTGAGTTGAATCTGGCTCGGAGTATGCAATGCCGCCAAGTGCATGAGAGATTCCTTATACGTTAAGTCAACGTATTATACAGAGATTCCCAAAAGATGGCGCTGAAGATTTCAACATTTAAAGCCCTTTTCCTGTCAAGGAATCAAGTTTTCTTCAATCATTACCATAAATTCAACAGAATAATTCAACCAGTTTTGATCAATATTGCTTAGGCTATTTTTGAGTGATAGATAAAAAAAGCCCTCAGAATCGAGAGCTTGTTGATCTGGATGATGGTGGTTTTAACGCAAGGCACCAATATAATGATGCGACACCTGTGCCCGGTAAATTTCCTCCTCGGTAATTTCTGGTTCAACCTGCTCGTCGATGACCTCATCTAACGGGTTTAGCAACGGTACATTTAAATCCAGTAGTTTGGTCAGCCGTTCAGCATAACGGCTTAATTCGGCATCTCTGGTGGCTAAGGCCAACTCAATCACATCTTTGGCATAGCCCGGATGATCGACCAGATACAAGGCATCAATTACCCTGCCGCTGACCCGGCGTAAACGTGTATACAATAAGGTGGCCACTGAAAAGGCTTCATTGTGGACAATTAACTGATCACTGCTTTCGACTCGCATATTTCCCCGTTCTCCAATTTTAAAATTAAGGTCATTTTTCGTTATCGTTATCCATTGTGCAAAATGTATACCAACCGTTAGGAAGCACAGAAAATGGATCAAATTTAAGTGGGTTTTAGTACAAATAAATCTTGTATATCTTCGGCACAACATCCGCCCAAAGCCGTGAAAATACGTTAAAATATCAGATTGCTTTGTTGCTTTTGGAAATTTACATGCATTCGAAACCGCGTCTTTCTACATACTGGGTCACCTGTGCAGATGGACTTGAAACCTTGCTTCAAGAGGAATTAGAAGGTTTAGGGGTTCAAAATATTGAACGTTTACCGGGTCGTTTAATTTTCAAAGG
Organism: Acinetobacter sp. YH12117; assembly: GCF_013418865.1. Lineage (NCBI taxonomy): Bacteria > Pseudomonadati > Pseudomonadota > Gammaproteobacteria > Moraxellales > Moraxellaceae > Acinetobacter > Acinetobacter sp. YH12117. The sequence goes on along the minus strand of NZ_VPBF01000002.1, from coordinate 67,207 downwards.
CAGCTTGGAACAGGCGTATCGCATTTGTATGTGGTCACGTTTGGCTTCCCGTGTCTTAATGCCAATTCACACTTATGAGCTGGAACGCCATCACGACGCACGTGATGTAGCTGAAGAGCTTTATGAAGGTGCAATCAGCTTCGACTGGTCACTGATTTTTGCACCACAAAGCACCTTTGCCATTCGCCTGCATGTGGAACGTGAAATCAAGGTCAATACCCAGTTTGCCACCTTACGCACCAAAGATGGTGTGGTCGATTCCTTTATGGAAGCGGTAGGCCGCCGTCCAAGTATTGACACCAAGCAACCGGAAATTACCCTCTATATTCTGGCCGGTAAAACCGAGCATACCTATTGCCTAGACTTGTCCGGGGATTCGCTACATAAACGTGGCTACCGCCGTTTTATGACCGATGCGCCAATTAAAGAAAACCTGGCCGCGGCAATTTTGCAAAAAGCCAAACTCAAAGAAAAAAATCCGGACATTATTCTGGACCCAATGTGTGGTTCAGGCACCTTTATTATTGAATCCCTGCTGATTTTAACCGACCGTGCGCCAGGTCTGGTACGCCGTTTTGGCTTTAATGGCTGGAATGGCCATGACCATGAACTGTGGATGTCATTAAAGGCAGAAGCGGCTGAGCGTCATCAACAGGCGCTGGAACAGCCACTGCCAAAATTCTATGCTTTTGATGCCGACTGGGAAGCAGTCAAAGCCACCAAGCAGAATATTATTGCTGCCGGTTTTGAACGTCTGCTCGATCATATCCAGATTGAAGAACGCACCTTGTCAGACTGGCCAGATTTTCAGGCCGAAGGCAAAACTGCCTTTGTGGTGACCAACCCGCCGTATGGTGAACGTCTGGGGGATAAAGCCTCAAACCGTGCCTTGTATTTAGGTCTGTCTGCCCTGCTACAAAAACATTTCCCGAACCAGTCTGCTGCTGTCATTGCAGCCCAGGTGGAACAGGCCGATGTGCTGGCATTTAATGAGCCGCAAACCTTACGTTTAATGAATGGTAAGCTGCCAATTTACATTCGTTTTGGTACGGTCAAACCATCGGCAGTAGTAAAACCATTCCTGGCCGACTGGCAGCCACAGCAGTTTGAACCGATTGAAGGTGCCGAAGACTTTACCAACCGTCTGCAAAAAAACATGCAGGCCTTAAAGAAATGGGCGGTTAAAGAAAACGTCTATTGTCTGCGTTTATACGATGCCGATTTACCGGACTTTAATGTCGCGGTCGATTTATATGGTGATCGTCTGCATGTGCAGGAATATGCACCACCGAAGAAAATTGATCCTGAAAAAGCCAAAAAACGCTTTAACCTGGCGCTGCAAGCGATTCGTGCCGTGACCGGTTTAGGCCGTGATGCCGTGTTTATTAAAACCCGTGCCCGTCAGGAAGGTAAAAACCAGTACACCAAACAAAGTACCGCATCGAAACGCTTTATTGTGCAGGAGGGTCAGGCCAAGATTCTGGTTAACCTCACCGACTATCTGGATACCGGCCTATTCCTGGACCATCGCCAGATTCGTTTACGTATTGCCAAAGAAGCTAAAGGCAAGCATTTCCTCAATCTGTACAGCTATACATCAACGGCGAGTTTGCATGCTGCTTTAGGCGGCGCAGCCAGCACCACCAGTGTGGACTTGTCCAACACCTATTTGAACTGGTCCAAAGAAAACTTTGTCTTAAACGGCTTAACCGTCGACCATACCGATGAACAACACCAGTTCTTTGCCAGCGACTGTTTTGAGTGGCTAAAAGAAGGTCATGAGCAATATGACCTGATCTTTATTGATCCGCCCACCTTCTCCAACTCGAAAAAATTCTACGGCACTTTTGATGTACAACGTGACCATGTTTCGCTAATTAAACGCGCCATGAACCGTTTAACCACAGAAGGCACCCTGTACTTCTCGAATAACTATCGCGGTTTTGAAATGGATGAAACCTTGCCAGCGCTGTTTGATATCCAGGAAATCAGCCATGAAACCATTGGTCCAGATTTCAAGCGTAACCAGAAGATTCACCGCGCCTGGAAAATCCAGCATCCACAAATCTAAAATGTGAATGGTAAAGGATGATTTAATCCTTTTCTATTCACAGTTCATTCGATTAGCAATAAAAAGCCTGCTACCCCATAGCAGGCTTTTTTTACATCGGAAACTTTACGCTGTCACTCATCATCCAGCGTGGACTTACTTTGCAGAGTGAATCGCTACATCTGCCCGGCTTTTTGCTGCAGATACCTCCATAAAAAAACCCGGCCGAAGCCAGGTCTTTGATTAAACAGTTTAGATGAACCGTGTGCGGATTAGTTCAGTTTCAGCTTCTGGAAATCCAGTTGGCCTGCATCTGCCGTAATCACAATGGTATCTCCCGGCTGGAAGTCACCGGCCAGAATTTTCTGCGCCAGATTATTTTCTACCTGTTGCTGGATGGCACGTTTTAATGGACGCGCACCGTAAACTGGGTCAAAACCGGCTTCAATCAGCTGGTCAAAGGCAGAATCATCTACCGTTAACTTGATATCGCGGTCGGCCAGACGGGCACGTAAACGGTCCAGCTGGATATCGGCAATACCACGAATCTGCGCTTTTTCCAGGGCATGGAATACTACCAGCTCATCAATACGGTTGATAAACTCCGGACGGAAATGCTCAGACACGGCCGCCATCACTACATTGCGTACATCGTCACGGCTTGGATTATCGCCCAGTTCACGCACATCGCTTGAACCCAGGTTCGAGGTCATTACAATCACGGTGTTTTTAAAGTCCACCACACGGCCCTGCGAGTCGGTCAAGCGACCATCATCCAGCACCTGCAGCAAGATGTTAAATACATCCGGATGGGCTTTCTCCACCTCATCAAACAGCACCACGCTATATGGTTTACGGCGTACGGCTTCGGTTAATACCCCGCCTTCTTCATAGCCGACATAGCCCGGAGGCGCACCGACCAGACGACTGACTGAATGTTTTTCCATAAATTCGGACATATCAATCCGGATCATGGCGTCATCGCTGTCAAACAGGAAGTTGGCCAAGGCTTTGGTTAACTCGGTCTTACCGACACCGGTTGGACCCAGGAACAGGAAAGAACCACTTGGACGGTTCGGATCCGACAACCCGGCACGTGAACGGCGCACCGCATTGGATACCGCAATCACCGCTTCATCCTGCCCTACCACACGCTGATGCAGGAAGCTTTCCATTTGCAGCAGTTTTTCACGCTCGCCTTGCAGCATTTTCGCAACCGGAATACCGGTGGCTGCGCTGACCACTTCCGCAATTTCGTTATCGGTGACTTTATTGCGCAATAACTTCGGTTCTTCTTTCTCTTCCACCAGCTCATCTTGGGCCAGCTGTTTTTCCAGTTCCGGAATCACGCCATATTGCAGACGCGACATCTCGCCCAGATCATTTTCACGCTGTGCTTTTTGCAAGGCAATACGCGCCTGATCCAGCTGCGCCTGAATCTGCTTAGTGCCTTCGACCAGAGTTTTTTCAGACTTCCACACTTCTTCCAGATCGTTATAGTCTTTTTGGACGTCTTCGATCTGTTTTTCCAGATGACTGACTTCTGCACGGCTGCCGGCATCTTCATCTTTTTTCACAGCTTCAAGTTGCAGCTTTAACTGAATCAGACGGCGTTCCAGCTTATCCAGCGCTTCCGGTTTAGAGTCCAGCTCCATCTTGATGCGCGATGCTGCTTCATCAATCAGGTCAATGGCTTTATCGGGCAACTGACGGTCAGTGATATAACGATGTGACATTTTCGCTGCAGCAATAATCGCCGAGTCGAGAATTTTCACCCCGTGGTGGACTTCATAACGCTCTTTCAGACCACGTAAAATGGCAATGGTGTCTTCGACACTTGGCTCATCGACCAGCACTTTCTGGAAACGGCGCTCAAGGGCGGCATCTTTTTCAATGTACTGACGATATTCATCGAGCGTGGTTGCCCCCACGCAGCGTAATTCACCGCGTGCCAGCGCCGGTTTCAGCATGTTGCCGGCATCCATCGCGCCATCACCTTTACCTGCGCCAACCAGGGTATGCAACTCATCAATAAACAGGATGATTTCGCCTTCATGCTTGGCCAGATCTTTCAGGACCGCTTTTAAACGCTCCTCAAACTCGCCGCGATATTTGGCACCGGCCAGCAATGAACCCAAGTCCAGCGATAACACGCGTTTGCCTTTTAAGCTTTCTGGCACTTCACCATTCACAATACGCTGTGCCAGACCTTCTACAATTGCGGTTTTACCGACCCCAGGCTCACCAATCAGTACCGGGTTATTTTTGGTCCGACGTGACAAGACCTGTACGGTACGGCGGATTTCATCATCACGGCCAATCACCGGATCGAGCTTGCCAGCCAGCGCACGTTCGGTTAAATCTACAGTGTATTTATTGAGTGAATCACGTTGATCTTCATGATTATTACTCATCACTTTTTCATCACCTCGAATTTTTAAAATCACCTGACGCAGACTGTCTGCGCTGACACCGATACTGTTCAATAAGCTTTTAGTGGCCCCAACTTCGCTCAGGCCCAGTAATACCCAGTCGGTAGACAGGAATTCATCGCCCGCTTTCTGGGCATAGCTATCGGCCAGGTTTAAGGCTTTAACCGCTTCCGGACTTAAATTAATGTCGCCAGTCGGATTGGCTAGCGTTGGCGCATCATTCAGTGCCTGTTGCAATTTGCTCTGCAAATCACGCAACTGAGCGCCGGCCTGCTGTAACAAGCTGACATTGGATGCTTCTTCTAACAGGGTGGCCAAGACATGAATGCCGTCAATAGCGGTATGGTCTTTGCCCATCGCCAGCGATTGCGCATCGGAGAGAGCTTGCTGTAAGCGATTTGTAAATTTTTCAAAACGCATTCTTGTTATTCCTCACAACAATTTTTTCACTTGAAACATATATGGGAGTACTTTTGGCGATTTCAAATGATTTTTCATATATTTTTCAAAGTATTATTTTAATGCAACAGATATAACTCAATTATAATATTGGTCTGTGACCGGTCAATTTCAAGTTAGCATCAGGATTATTTTTATACAGTAATGCAGCTGCGACCTATGTAACAGGAAACACATATTTTGAGAGCTCTGCCCATTGCGGCCAATTTTTTGCGAGGTCTAAAACAATGGAAAAATAAAAAAGCCGGTAATTAACCGACTTTCTACATGACTTTACAGTCATGATTATTCTGCTTCGATAATCTCGAAATCGTGGCTAATTTCAACACCACCATCTGACAGCATTTTGCTGGCTGAACAGTATTTTTCTGCGGATAATTCAACTGCCTTGGCGACCTGCTTTTCCTTGACTGCCTTGCCTGTCACCACAAAGTGCAGATGAATTTTGGTGAACACCGCCGGAATCGAATCGGCACGTTCTGCTTTCAGCTGACAAACCACACCAGTCACCTCCTGACGTGATTTCTTTAAAATGGTCACAATATCAAACGATGCACAACCACCAAGTCCCATTAAAATGAGCTCCATGGGACGTGGTCCACGGTTTTCTCCACCATACTCGGCAGAACCATCCATCACCACGCTATGGCCACTTTCCGATTTTGCTTCAAAAGCAACATTCTCTAGCCAATGAACACTCGTTTGCATTGCAAGTCCTTCAAAAAAACTATAAATTTACAAGGTGCCTGTACACTAACATAATTTGAGTTGATAAGGAATTTCATCTCTACTGTGTGACAAGTTCATACTAGGTCTTGTGCGATCTATTATTTATCCATTTTCGGAACCGTTAGCATGACTTCAAACTTTTCACAATTAAGCACCGATGCCCTGTCTCCTGGTCAATTACCAGATTCAGTCAAGGCATTATTAAAACGTGCATATATCAACCGTTATCCGAAACGGACCACAATTGTTGATGCGGGGTCTGAATCAAAATCACTTTATTTGATTCTGAAAGGATCTGTTTCCATCATTCTTCGTGAAGATAATGATCGCGAAATTGTTGTGGCGTATTTGAATCCGGGTGACTTCTTTGGGGAAATGGGTCTATTCGAAGCAAATCCACAACGTACTGCAGAAGTACGCACACGTGACGTTTGTGAAATTGCAGAAGTGACTTATGAAAACTTCCACGAGCTCAGCAAGCAATATCCAGATTTAAGCTATGCGGTATTTGCCCAGCTGGTGCGCCGTTTAAAAAATACCACACGTAAAGTGACTGATCTGGCCTTCATTGATGTTTCAGGCCGTATTGCGCGTTGTCTGATTGACCTGTCTGCGCAGCCTGAAGCCATGATTTTGCCAAATGGCCGTCAAATCCGTATTACCCGTCAGGAAATTGGCCGTATTGTGGGCTGTTCACGTGAAATGGTCGGCCGTGTTCTGAAAACCCTGGAAGAACAAGGCATGATCGAAACTGATGGTAAAGCTATTCTGATTTTTGATGCCTCTTTAGAACAGAACGATGCAGCAGATGAACAGTTTGATGATGAATAAGTTTTAAACTGCAGCATGCTTAAGGCAAATCTTCGGATTTGCCTTTTTTTGTGCCTGTCCGCTATGTGAAAAATATTTACAAACTAACCTAAAATATTGATTTAACAGTCTGCCTGCGATGGTTTAGCCTAGTCCCTATTCGCTTGATGATATTTTGAATAAGGACATCTTATGCAGTTCAATCCCCTTGCTGATACCGGTATTTTATTGCCTGAAATCTGTCTAGGCACCATGACCTTTGGTGAACAGAATACCCAGGATGAAGCCTTTGCCCAGCTGGATTATGCGCTGGAACGTGGCCTGTATTTCTGGGATACCGCCGAAATGTATCCGGTGCCACCGAAACCAGAAACTCAAGGTGCCACCGAAGTCATGATTGGCAACTGGCTCAAGACGCGCGGTGGACGGGACAAGCTGTTTTTGGCCTCAAAAATTGCCGGACCGGCTCAAGGCGGCAGCCATATTCGTGATGGTCAAACCCGTTACAACGCTACCGATATTCGCACTGCCCTGGATGGCAACCTGAAACGCCTGCAAACCGACTATATTGACTTATACCAACTGCACTGGCCACAGCGCCCGACCAACTTCTTTGGCAAACTGGGTTATGGCAATGCCGAAGCCCATGCACAGCAGCATGTCACCGACCTTGAGGAAACCCTGACTGCCTTGCAGCAGGAAATCCAGAACGGCCGGATTCGCTATATTGGCCTCTCCAATGAAACCCCATGGGGCACCATGAAGTTTTTGCATCTGGCGGAAAAACTCGGTTTAAGCAAATTTGTCAGCGTACAAACCCCCTATAACCTGCTGAATCGTACTTATGAAATTGGCATGTCGGAAATTGCCAAATATGAAGGCGTCGGCTTACTGGCTTACTCTCCTCTGGCCTTTGGTTATTTAACCGGGAAATTCCGGCATGGTGCCCGTCCGGCCAATGCGCGTGTTACCCTGTATTCACGCTTTAGCCGCTATAGCAATCCAGAAAGTGAATGGGCCACTGAACAATATGCGCAACTGGCCGAGCAACATGGCCTCAGCTTAACCCAATTGGCTTTGGCGTTTATTAAGCAACAGTTCTTTGTCACCAGTACCATTATTGGCGCGACTTCACTGGAGCAGCTAAAAGAAAATATCGATGCCTTTGACGTCAATCTGTCCGATGACATTTTACAAGGTATTGAAGCGATTCAACGTCAGCAGCCTAACCCAGCGCCTTGATGGCTTTCAATCAAATTCCATCAACCTCATGCATAAAAAAATGCCTCATCATATGAGGCATTTTTAAATCCATTTTAAACCCAGAAGCTTAACGACGGTTCTGGTTATAAATGGCCTGAGCAGCCGGCAAGTTCTCACGCATCGCTGCAATACGCTGGCTGTTCGATGGGTGAGTTGAAAGGAACGATGCCCCGCCACCACCTTCTAAGCGGTTCATTTTTTCCCATAAGGTAATTGCCGCTTGCGGGTTATAGCCACCACGCGCCATCAGCATTAAACCGCCTTCATCGGCACGGCTTTCCAGATTACGTGAATATGGCAAGCCCACACCCACCTGTGCACCCAATTGTGCCGCTGCAGCGCCTAACTGGCCAACGTTACTGCCTGCAGCGCTTAAACCGATATTTAAAGCCAGATTGGTCAGTGCCTGCGCGCCAATCTTACTCTTGGCATGTTCTTCTAAAGCATGCACCATTTCATGGCCCATAATCGCAGCAATTTCGGCATCAGTCAGGTTCAGTTTGTTGACGATACCAGTATAGAACACCACTTTACCGCCGGGCGCGACAAAGGCATTAATCTGGTCAGATTTTAATACTGCCAGCTGCCAGCTAAATGGCTGACCAGTCTGGTTCATCTGGTTGGCAACCGGTGTTAAACGCTGGAACACCGTGTTAATACGTTTATAGGTACTTGAACTGGTGTCCAGCTGCCCCTTGTTACGCGCATCTTGCACCATCTGGCTATAACTTTGCGCCGCGGTTGCATTTAGGGTTGCGGTATCTGCACCGGCCATATCGGCCACGGTGGTACAGCCTGAAAAAGTGATTGCACTTGCGGCACAAAAACTCAATACCAATTTTTTGTTCATTATAATAATCTCCGCCATTCGGCTATACACATACTCATAAATTATATGAAATCATTTCAATGCTTTAAATCTGAAATGGCTTCATAATCATATCATTTATGTAAATAATGGCAGTGCTGTGTAAACTGTAGCTACATCAGCGGCAACGAGCGGAATACGGCCTTAATAGGCAAACTGATAGAAAATCCAGAATACCAGACAGAAAATATTCAGGCCCAGATACATCTGCGAAACCACTTCCATTTTCTCTTCCAGTGCCGGATTTTTACGTTTATAGAATAAATAGGCGTTTTGGATCAGTACCAGCGGCACCAAAATACAGGCAAAAATCACACTCAGACCAATAAAGGCCTGATACATAATATTCGGATCATGCTTTTGTAACAGAATCAGCAACATCGCAATGGTCGGTGCACCGCCCATGGCAAATAATAACGAATAGAAAATGGTGCTTGAAATATTTTTATGCATCCTGCCTGACCCAATGTTTTTGCTGTGTTTTATTCTAGCAAGCACCATCTGCATAAACAGTGCTGATGTGTGCAACTTTAGTCTTGAATTACTTCTCAGCGCGGTAATACTGCATTGCTTCCGGCATCATCTGCTGTAACGCGGCAATACGATCATTATTGCTGGGATGGGTCGACATAAACTTGGCAATAGCGCTATTTCCACGGGCATCGTTGGCATTCATTTTCTGCCAGAGCGTAATGGCTGCATTCGGATCATAACCGGCTTTGGCCATTAACAGTAAACCGCCTTTGTCGGCGCGGCTTTCCAGATTACGCGAATAAGGCAACCCTACCCCAAACTGACTGCCCAAATCCAGCAGTAAACCACCATAACCGCCTACCGACTGGCCCACATATTGCGAGCCAATACTAACCGCCAGATTGGTCAGGGTCTGGGCACCAATTTTACTTTTGGCATGTTCTTCTAGCGCATGCACCATTTCATGGCCCATGATCGCCGCGACTTCATTGTCGGTCAGTTTCAGATTTTCAACAATGCCGGTATAGAACACCACTTTGCCACCCGGAGCCACATAGGCATTAATTTCAGGTGACTTAATCACCGCCACCTGCCACTCAAAGGTCTGCCCGGTCTGGTTCATCTGATCGGCATAGGGCTTCATCTTTAAAAACACGCGATTAACCTTCTTATAGGTGGCAGAACGGGTATCTAGCACCTTTTTCTGCTCGGCTTCCTGCAACATTTGCTGATAGCTCTGGCTGGCGTTTAAGTTTAAAGTCGCTGAATCTGCCCCGGCCAGTTCTGCCACAGTGGCGCAGCCCGTCAAATGCGCTGCCAGTACAATTCCAATGGCTAAGTTCTTATATTTCATAACATTCTCTAATTGTTCGAAAGTGCTTAGCACTATAAACAAAATCAGGAAATTCTCAAGATGGCGCAGTATTTTTCTCGGCCAAAAATAAAAAACCCTGTGCAGGCACAGGGTTTTCTCATTTCAGCTTAAACGATTAAGCTTCAAACGGATGGCGCAGAATAATGGTTTCTGCACGGTCTGGACCGGTTGAAATGATGTCGATTGGACATTCAATTAACTGCTCAAGACGCTTGATGTAGTTGATTGCATTTTCAGGCAATTGTTCAACACTGGTCGCCCCCACAGTTGACTCAGACCAGCCTGGCATGGTTTCGTAAATTGGCTTCAAGTTTTCATAAGCCAGCGCGTCAGAAGAACCGACACAACCTGAATCGGTGTTTTCATAGCCAACACAGATTTTAATTTCTTCTAAACCATCCAATACGTCTAACTTGGTCAGGCAGATTCCAGACAGTGAGTTGACATCGACTGAACGGCGCAGGATTTCTGCATCGAACCAGCCACAACGACGTTGACGGCCAGTAGATGCACCAAACTCGTGACCCACGGTACCCAGGTGTTTACCAATTGCATCACCCACGTCATTTGCCGCATCGTAGACCAGTTCAGTTGGGAACGGACCAGCACCCACACGTGTGGTGTAGGCTTTAGTAATACCCAGCACATAGTCAAGATGCAATGGACCCAAACCTGAACCTGAGCTTACGCCGCCCGCAGTAGTGTTTGAAGAAGTCACATACGGATAAGTACCGTGGTCAACATCCAGCAATGAACCTTGCGCACCTTCAAACATAATGTTGTCACCGTTTTTACGGTAATTATGAATTTCAGTGGTTACATCAACCACTAATGGTGCAATCACTTCGCGCCATTGGTCACACAGCGCAATCACGTCATCCAGTTTAACTTCTTCAACACCGTAGTATTGAGTTAACTGGAAGTTGTGGTAATCCAGCAATTCAGCCAGTTGCGCACGTAATGCGTCACCGCCACGTACCAGGTCAGCCACACGTACTGCACGGCGCGCCACTTTATCTTCGTAGGCAGGACCAATACCACGACCAGTAGTACCAATTTTGGCATTACCACGTTTTTTCTCACGTGCCTGATCCAGCGCAATGTGGTTCGGAAGAATTAATGGACAGTTTGGAGAAATACGTAAACGTTCTTTAACTGGCACGCCTTCCTGTTCAAGAATGGTCATTTCCTTGATCAGCGCTTCAGGTGAAAGCACCACACCGTTACCAATTAAGCACAGTACGTTTTCACGTAAAATACCAGATGGAATGAGGTGTAATACAGTTTTCTTACCACCAACCACGAGAGTATGACCTGCGTTGTGTCCGCCTTGATAACGTACTACCGCAGCCGCTTGATCTGTGAGCAGGTCGACGATTTTACCTTTACCTTCGTCGCCCCATTGGGTACCAAGTACCACAACATTCTTGCCCATAATAGCCTCATTACATCATGCTGTTAAAATTGAAAACCAGGCGCATGTGACATGAACACATGCGCTGGCGATTAAATTTTTTCGACCGTCCACTCACCGTTACGATTCACCAGCTGGTGAGTTGCATACGGTACAGAGCTTAAATCATCCTGACCCAATAACTGAATTACACTTAAGCCTTGGGTACGGATGGCCTGAATTGCAGCCAATAAATCTGCCTGATTGCCCTTTGGTGCAACCACCACCGATTTTGCTTCGAAACGACCGGCGCTGAGCGCATATAAGTCGCAAGAGAAACCGGTTGCCGGACGGGCACGACCAAAATGCTGGCCAATACCATCATAACGGCCGCCTTGAGCCAGTGGTGCCGCACGGTTTGGTGCATAAACGGCATACATTAAACCGGTATGGTAGTGATACGAACGCAGCTCTACCACATCAATCCCGATATGCAGATTTGGCCAGCGTGCCTGAATTTCTGCCTGGGTGGTTTTTACCGCATCAAAGGCATGTTTGAATTCCACATTGGCCAGCACATCGGCGCTTAAATGGGCTTCCAGTGCATCCAGATCACTGGCAAAACGGCCCAGCGCATAGAAATCTGAACCAAAGGCTAAATCCTGGGTAAAGTCCGCCAGTTCTGGCAAGGCTTTACGCTGATATAAATCGGACAGTTGACGCTCAGTGGCTTTGTTCAGACCGGCTTTTTGCACCAGACTGCGGAACAGCCCCACATGGCCTAAATCCAGGTGGATACCATCGGCCAGACCAGCTTCCTGAATCAGGCTGATCATCAGGTCAACCATTTCCACATCGGCATCAATACTGTCGGAACCGAACAGTTCGGCACCCAGTTGCAGAGGTGCACGGGTGGTATTAAAGCCCTGTGGCTTGGTATGCAAAACCGTACCAGCGTAGCAATAACGCGCCACACCATCTACCGGATGCACATGCGCATCAATACGCGCCACCTGTGGTGTCATATCGGCACGCACGCCAAGCAGACGACCAGACAGCTGGTCAATCACCTTGAACGTGGCCAGGTCTAAATCTTGATTCGATTCTGAAAGAGAAGAGAGAGATTCGATATATTCAATAAATGGCGTGTACACCAACTGATAACCTCGAGATGCGAGGAAATCCAGTGAATTACGGCGCAATGTTTCGATGACTTGCGCTTGTTCTGGTAATACATCAGCTACACCATCAGGTAATAACCATGTCTCTGAAATGGGCATGTTGTAAACCTAAATTCTTGTCTGCGCGGAACAAATCCGCATAAAAAAATCGGGAGCACACCCGATTTCTCCTAGTTTAGCACGATCAAATGGGCTGTGCATCGCAAATTTGATAATTTTCTCTGTCTGATCAATTCCATTGCAATCCTGCCCGACTGGAGCTGTCGTTTCGAGAGTAAAAGCTGTTTTTGCGGAAGAAGATAAAGGAGCTGGACACATCCCAAACTCATCATCTTTTTTTCAGGGCAGATGAAAATCATCTTCCCTCTGCCCTGCGTCCATCTGCTTAAACCTGCGTCCATCTGCTTAAAAAAGACTTATTTGACTTTATTCGGATCCAGCACTTGAGTAATTAAATTGACCAGCTCGACGTTCTGGGTTTCCAACTGGTGAATACGCTGCGCCGATTTATCCAGTGCTTCCTGCTGCACGTGCATTTTCTTGGCCAGATCCTGCATGATCTCTAAAGTCTTTTTCAGATTTTCTTCCAGACTGATGACTTTGTTTTCGAGCTGATGATTATCGCTTTGGCGATTCAAATGATCATGCTGGTTTTTAAACTGCAGCCAGATCAGAAAAATCACCGCTACGGCCAACAGTAAAATAAATCCCCAAAGTAGAATAAACATCATGTGTAGTGCTCGACTTATTTGTTTTGTTTTATCTTAACGAAAAATATAGCAAAAAGGCGAAAAATCGCCTCCGACCTGTCAATGCCCGGCTGTGAGCGTGTTTCACCCGGTTAGACCACCGCCCTGCAGTCCAAGCTTAGGCAAAGATTTGATAGATAGAAATTAATGCGCCTGATGGGCAAAAGATTCACATAAATCCAGTAAACGGTTGGCATAGCCCCATTCATTGTCATACCAGGCAAAGACTTTGGCCTGATGCCCGACCACCATGGTCTGGGTAAGATCGACAATTAAAGAATACGGCGAATGGTTAAAGTCACTCGATACCAGCGGCTCATCGGTGACCTGCATAATTTCGGCATAATCCTGCTGCGCGGCTTTCACCAGCACTTCATTCAGCTTATGTACGGTAATGGGTGACTGGGAAATAAAGCTGACATCAATGGCAGCGACATTAATGGTGGGCACCCGAATTGAATAGCCATCAATACGGTTTTCCATTTTGGGCATCACCTGTTTTAAGGCGCCTAAAGCACTTGAGGTGGTCGGAATAATATTCTGACCCGATGCACGTGCACGGCGTAAATCACGGTGCGCATGATCCAGCACCGACTGGTCGGCCGTCACGGCATGAATTTCGGTCATCAGCGCGGTTTCAATGCCAAAGGCATCATCCACAATTTTAACCAACGGCACCAAGGCCTGAGTGGTACAGGAAACACTGGAAATAATCTGGTCTGAGGCTTTGACCTCATGATGATTGACCCCGTAAACAATGGCGGCATCAACCGTGTCAAACGGTGCTGCGCCAATAATCACCCGTTTGGCACCGGCATGAATATGCTGGGTTGCGGCTTCACGCGAACGGAACAGGCCGGTACATTCCAGCACCACATCAATATTTAACTGCTGCCATGGCAACTGTGCCGGCTGTGGCTGGCTCAGCACCTGAACTTTCAGCTTGGCCTCACCCGATTGTATGCACAGATAAATCTGTTCCTGTTCCAGCTGGATTTCTACCTGCCCCGGAAAACGGCCATGGGTTGAATCGTATTTAAACAGATGTAGTAGCGTGGCAACATCGGCAACGTCATTAATCGCGACAATATCAAAATGAAATTCTTTAGGATTTTCAAACCAGGCACGCAGTACATTTCGCCCAATTCGCCCAAAGCCATTAATCGCCACTCGTTGCATCCGTATTCCTTCAAACTGCACATCAATCTTGTCTGTGCTTATGTTAAAGGATTTCCGCCAGACACGGCGAATAATTCCTGCCAAACTCAGCAATTAATTTAAACCTGTCCAATATTTAAGCAGTTAGCAGCACTATTTTCTGCTTGATAAAAAGAAGCAGGATGCACGGTAACTGGCTAAACCGCAGCAATGACAACAGCTTGTGATTTCACAGCAGTTTAGATGACTTTAAGGTTTGGGTTTTCGCCGCAGATTTGTCATCAAAACACTTTAAAATCATTGGTGAGTGTGGCTTTTTCCGTTATAATTTGGCGTTTTTAAATTTTAAGCCCGTATAACAGCAGAGAAAATCTTGTCAGACTGTTATGCTTTTAGCCAAATCGAGAATTATGGAGTGACTTGGTTGTGAGTACTCGTTTTATGACATCAGCTGAAATTCGTGAAGCATTTTTGCGTTACTTTGAATCGCAAGGGCATACACGTGTCACGTCGAGTTCTCTGGTTCCCGCCAACGACCCAACGTTGCTGTTCACCAATGCTGGTATGAACCAGTTTAAAGATTGTTTCTTAGGTCTGGAAAAGCGCGATTATGTCCGTGCCGTATCTTCACAAAAATGTGTACGTGCCGGTGGTAAACACAACGACCTAGACAACGTCGGCTATACCGCGCGTCACCACACCTTCTTTGAAATGTTAGGTAACTTCTCTTTTGGGGATTACTTCAAGCGTGATGCGATCAAGTTTGCCTGGGAATTCCTGACCGGTGATGAATGGTTAGCCCTGCCAAAAGACAAACTGTATGCCACGGTTTACCACACCGATGACGAAGCATTCGACATCTGGAACAAGGAAATCGGTTTAGCGCCAGAACGTATTATCCGTATTGGCGACAACAAAGGCGAGAAATACGCATCTGACAACTTCTGGGCTATGGGTGATACCGGTCCATGCGGTCCATGTTCTGAAATTTTCTTTGACCATGGCGATCATATCTGGGGTGGCCTACCAGGCACACCTGAAGAAGATGGCGACCGTTTCATTGAAATCTGGAACAACGTCTTTATGCAGTTCAACCGTACTGCTGATGGCGTATTGCACCCGCTTCCTGCTCCTTCGGTCGATACCGGTATGGGCTTGGAACGTATTTCTGCCGTATTACAGCACGTCAACTCCAACTACGAAATTGACCTGTTCCAGCATCTTTTAAAAGCAGCAGCTGAAATTATTGGTCTAGATACCTCTGCACTTGAAGCTGAAGCCAAAGAAAAAGGCACACCGGTACAATATCCAGCTTCACTTAAAGTGGTGGCTGACCATGCCCGTTCTTGCTGCTTCCTGATTGCAGATGGTGTCAATCCGTCTAACGAAGGACGTGGTTATGTACTGCGCCGTATTATCCGCCGTGCTGTACGTCACGGTAACAAACTCGGTGCAACCGGTTCATTCTTCCACAAAATGCTGCAACCGCTGATTGAAGTAATGGGTGCGGCGTATCCTGAACTGGAAGCTCAAAAAGCACGTATTGAAGCGCAATTGCTGAAAGAAGAAGAACAGTTTGCCAAAACACTTGAGCAAGGTCTGAAACTGCTTGAAGGTGAACTGGCGAACCTGAAAGGTTCTGTGATTCCAGGTGAAGTCGTGTTCAAACTGTATGACACTTACGGTTTCCCGACCGACCTAACCGCAGATATTGCCCGTGAACGCGACCTAACCATTGATGAAGCTGGCTTTGAAGTTGAAATGGCAGCACAGCGTCAACGTGCACGTGATGCCGGTAAATTTGCCATCGACTATAACAGCGTAGTCAAAGTGGATGGTGAAACCCAGTTTGATGGTTACGATGCCACTGCAGGTCAAGGTCAAATCATTGCCATCTATAAAGATGGTGAACAGGTTGACGAAGTCGCTGAAGGTGATGAAGCACTGATCGTACTGAACCAAACGCCATTCTATGCAGAAAGCGGTGGTCAGATCGGTGATACCGGTATTTTCAAAAACGACACCGGTATTTTTGAAGTGCAAGACACCAAAAAATCGGGCGGCGCTTTTGTACACCAAGGTATTGTAACCATGGGTAGCCTGAAAGCAGCACAAAACGTGGAAGCAATTGTCAAAGCGGACATTCGTGCTGCGACTGCGCGTAACCACTCTGCCACTCACCTGCTGCACGCTGCGCTGCGTCAAATTCTGGGCTCACACGTACAGCAAAAAGGTTCACTGGTTGCATCAGACGTATTACGTTTCGACTTTGCCAACGATCAGCCGGTTTCATTTGAACAGCTGCAAGAAATTGAACGTCTGGTGAATGCTGAAGTGATTGCCAACACACCAGTAACAACTGAGTTACTCGATATCGAATCGGCCAAAGCCAAAGGCGCGATGATGCTGTTCGGTGAGAAATACGGTGATGAAGTTCGCGTACTGTCTATGGGTTCAGTAATTGAAGAGAAAAACTTCTCGATTGAACTGTGTGGCGGTATTCACGTGAAACGCACCGGTGACATCGGTCTGTTCAAAATAACCTCTGAAGGTGGTGTGGCTGCAGGCGTGCGTCGTATTGAAGCGGTGACAGGCACCAAAGCGATTGAAGCTGCGCAAAAAGCTGATCGTGACATCAACACCATTAATGCGCTGTTAAAAGCACAGAAAGAGCAAACCATTGAGAAAGTTGAAGCAATTGTTGAAACAGCATCTAGCCTGCAAAAACAGATTGAACAGCTGAATCAGAAACTGGCCAGCCTGCAAGCGGGTGAACTTTTAAGCCAAGTTCAGACCATTGCTGGCCGTGCAACACTTATTACCACTGTTCAGGGTATGGATGCCAAAGCACTGCGCAACCTGCATGACGGTGTGAAATCAAAATTAGACAACGCAGTGATTGTACTTGCCGGTGTAGAGGGTGACAAAGTGAGCCTGATTGCATCCGTTGCAAAAGACTTCACTACGTCTATTAAAGCAGGTGACATCATCAAACACTTGGCTACTGAGCTTGGTGGTAAAGGTGGTGGTAAACCTGACTTAGCACAAGGTGGCGCGCCACTAAACGAGAAGTTTGCAACCGTGATGGCAGAGTTAACTGCCTGGCTGGAAGCAAAATAACTTCACTTTTGTGTAACTGACCCTGGCGGCAATCAGGGTCATGGCTTATATGGAACAACTATGGCATTAATCGTTCAAAAATATGGCGGTACTTCTATGGGTACGCCCGAGCGCATTTTAAATGTTGCTCGTCGCGTAAAGCGCTGGCATGACCATGGCCACAAGGTGGTCGTTGTTGTATCAGCAATGAGTGGCGAAACCAATCGCCTGCTCGCTCTCGCGAAAGCCATTACCGACACCCCTGACCCACGTGAACTTGACCAGATGGTTTCTACGGGTGAGCAGGTAACGATTTCCATGTTAGCTATGGCGCTCAATTCTATTGGCGTAGAAGCTAAATCTCTAACCGGTCGCCAAGTCGGAATTAAAACTGACAGCGCGTTCACCAAAGCCCGTATTGAAGCGATTGACACCGATGTCATGACTAGTCATTTAGATGCCGGCCGTGTGATTGTGGTTGCAGGCTTCCAGGGTGTAGACGAGCAAGGCAATACCACAACTTTAGGCCGCGGTGGTTCAGATACAACCGGTGTTGCGTTAGCCGCAGCATTAAAAGCAGATGAATGCCAGATCTACACCGATGTTGATGGTGTATACACCACTGACCCGCGTGTTGCGCCAAAAGCAAAAAAAGTGGATCGTATTTCCTTTGAAGAAATGCTAGAAATGGCATCTTTAGGCTCAAAAGTCCTGCAAATCCGTTCTGTAGAATTTGCTGGCAAATATCAGGTGCCTTTACGCGTACTATCTAGCTTCGATAACGACAACGATGGTGCATTTGACGAAGAGTTTAAAAACAACGTCGGAACTCTTATTACTACTGAATTGGAAGACAACATGGAACAGCCAATTATCTCAGGTATCGCGTTTAACCGTGACGAAGCTAAACTGACTATTCTCGGTGTGCCAGATGAGCCAGGTATTGCCTCTAAAATCTTGGCCCCAATTGGCGCTGCCAACATTGAAGTGGATATGATTATCCAGAACGTTGAAGAAGATGGCACCACTGATTTCACCTTTACCGTAAACCGTGGTGAACTGGCCAAAGCCAAAGCGATTCTTGAAGCGACTGCACAGGAAATTGGTGCACGTGAAGTTGCAACCCGTGATGACATCGTAAAAGTGTCAATTGTTGGCGTGGGTATGCGTTCACATGCTGGCGTAGCGAGCAAAATGTTCACCGCACTTGCAGATGAAGGCATCAACATTCTGATGATCTCGACCTCTGAAATCAAAATTTCAGTGATTATTGAAGAAAACTATTTAGAGCTTGCAGTTCGTTCACTGCACACGGCGTTCGGTTTAGACCGCGAGTCAGGTGAATCAAGCGCGCGTGCTTAATCTGTAGTCAGCAATTATTGCAATTGTCAGACAATATTGCGAAAAACTACAAAAAATCAGAGCCACTATAGTATTTTTTATAGTGGCTCTGTTATATTGAAATAATGAGAATTAGAAATCTTAACAGAATTGTATCCGACAAGGTTTTGTCAGGGAGAGTTCTGATAAAATTTCGCTTGAAATATTTTGTGCTTTTCAAAACTTTCAAATCAATGCAGGTTTAGCATTTTGCAAGGAGATAAACATGCTGATTCTGACCCGACGTGTCGGAGAAACATTAATGATTGGGGATCAAGTCAGTGTTACTGTACTTGGTGTCAAAGGCAACCAGGTGCGTATTGGTGTGAATGCGCCAAAAGAAGTGTCTGTTCATCGTGAAGAAATTTATCAACGTATTCAACATGAACGTGCCATGCATGAGCATTTGCAACATCTCGATCAGGATTATCAGCCTTCTTATGAAGATGATAATTACCCACAAAATAACTTTAACCGTTAAGACTTAAAGTTATCTTGTTATAAAGCGGCTCTACGGCCGCTTTAAGTTTTTTTAGCGCTTCAAAATTATTGCTGTTCCAGCAAAGCCAGCGCTTTACGTACTGGTCCGAAACTACGGCGATGCTCTGTAGTCACGCCATGCAAAGCTATTGCTTCAAAATGCGCTTTGGTCGGATAGCCCTTATGTTTGGCAAAACCAAACTGTGGAAACTTCTGGTCCAGTTCCAGCATCTGCCGGTCACGGGTGACTTTGGCCAGAATACTGGCTGCGGAAATTTCGGCGTGCAAGGCATCTCCACCCACCACCGCTTCACACGGCATGTTTAGTCCTTGTGGGATTTTATTGCCATCGACCAGGACCTGATCGGGCTGGAGCTGTAAGGCTTCAACCGCACGGCGCATAGCCAGCAGCGAGGCCTGTAAAATATTCAGCTCATCAATTTCAGCCGGACTGGCTTCAGCAATGGCCCAAGCAAGGGCTTTTTCCTGAATCTCAATGAATAACTTTTCACGTTTCTTTTCACTCAGTTTCTTGGAATCATTCAAGCCCGCAATCGGATTGTTCGGATCCAGAATGACCGCCGCAGCCACCACAGTTCCCACCAGAGGCCCGCGCCCTGCTTCATCTACACCAGCAATTTTCATCAACATTATTACCTTCAATAAAATAGGCTGAACCTGTCAGCCTATTTCTTTCATCTTGCGCTTATTGTACTGCTTCTTGCACACAAGCATGAATGGTTTTTGATACGACATTGCTCACAATGGTGGCACGCGCTGCCGGGTCAATCGCTGCTGTCGCTAAATCTACCGCAGTCACATTTTGTGGCCCTTTTTCGCTGACACAACCACAGATTTCAGTCTGGATATTTTGCTTTTGCGTGCTGGTCATGACTTTGGTGGCCGTTTGCCATGCCGGAATGTTGTTCAGCTCGGTCACACATTTAGCATTAATGGCAATTTTCAGTGCTGCGCCGCCCAATTGCTGAGTCGTCGTTGCCGCTGTAGGCTGAGTGGTGCCTGTAGATGCACATGCGCTTAACAGTAACGCCAGCGGTGCTAAAACATAAGCCAACTTTTTCATGTATTTTCCTTCAGTTTTACGTCATTTTACCGGCCTATTTTAAGGGCTTTGGCGCGAATCGGGTTTATCTTTTTGACCGCAATGCACAAATAAATGGCAAATTTAAGCATTATCCAGGGCAACTGCCTGCTTCATATCCGCAAATACTGTTGAACAGGCCGATTGCACCCGGTTCCAGCTTGGAATAAAGGACTGCTGGTTCGGATAATTCATAAACTGCTCCCCTGCCTCGACAATACTCTGGGCAAATAATTCCACCACATTTTCTTCGCTGTGCCGGTCATAATTCAGGCCATTGGTGGTGGCATCATAATAGTAGTGATCAATCAGATCCAGCGCATTGCGATAATAGGCCGCACGGATAATCCGGATATTGTCCAGACTGACCTGCACCCCCAGCGCCGCCAGCTTACGGAAAAATGCCAGTGCGATATCCCGGCTCATCCGTTTTAGGCCGCCATCCCCATTGGCGGTGGTGACTTCCTGATGTTTATGTTCATAATCATCGGCAATATCGACCTGACAAATCCGCTTGGTGGAATAGTTGCGGTAAATTTCCGACAGCACACCAATTTCCAGGCCCCAATCGCCTGACACCTTCAGGTCACGCAGTGCTTCGACATGAATTGCCATCTCTCCAGACAAGGGATAACGAAAGGCTGAAAGATAAAGCAGATAATCCAGCGGTCCGAAGACTTTTTTCAGCGCCTGCAATAAAGGTGACACCAGCAGACGTGATACCCGACCATTCATTTTCCGGTCAGCCACCCGCGCATAATAACCTTTGGAAAACTGGAAGCTGAATTGTGGATGCACCATCGGATAAATCAGCCGGGCCAGCATGTCACGCTTATAGGTACGAATATCGCAATCGTGCATCGCCACCACCTGACTCTTGCCTTCGGCCATGGCATAACCGGCACAATACCAGACATTACGGCCCTTACCACGCTGCAAAGGTGCCACATTTAACTGATTTAACTGTTGATGCAACTGCTGCAAACGTGGCCCATCATTCCATAAAATTACATGGTTTTGCGGCAACACCGAGAAGAATTCCCGCGCATGGGCAAACTGCTCCGCATTGGCCTGATCCAGACCGATAATAATCTGCTGGATATAATCGGCGCCTTTTAATTCTTCGACAATCTGGGTTAAGGCCGGATGTTCAAGCTCGGAATATAAGGAGGGTAAAATTAGAGTGACCGGTTTGGACTTGGTAAATTCACGAAGTTCCTGTTCGTATTCATGTAGATGGCGCTGTTTTAAATCATGTATTGTTGTAATCATGCCTTCTTGTGCAAAATCGACCATCATCCTCTCCAGTTTATTGTTGTAAAAAGTACTGTAATCCTTCTGCCCAACCCGCTGGTGCCTGCTGCCGGGTGAAGTACACAGAATCGTGTTCTAATGCCAATGCTGCTTTATACGGCCGTTTGACCACCACAGCATGCTGACAGGCTTTCAGCATATCGAGATCATTTTCACTATCCCCCAGCCCAATACACACCGTTTGTGCCGGATAAAACTGTTTCAGCCAGTTCACCGCCAGCGATTTATCACAGTCACGGCTTAAAATATGGCTAAAGCGTCCACCATGAACCATATGCAAATTACTGGCCAGATGTTGCGACAATATCGCTTCGTCTTCGGTTCGGCTGTCCGGATTCCAGATAATGACTTCGCTATACAGACGTTCTAAAGCCCGGGCTGCATCGTCCAACACCAAACCGGTCAGCGCTGCAATCTGCGCAGCATCACAGTCACTAAAGCATTGAAAATTTAAGCCATAGTCTGCTTTTAACTGCTGTAGTTGCACCGCAATGTCGGTACTGGATAAGGGACTTTGATAGTCATGCTGCGCATTAAAATAGATATATGCCCCATTTTCAGCCACAAAAGGCATGCCGCTTAAACCGAGCTGTTGCTGCAAATGGCGGATTTCCGCTGCAGTTTTACTGCTACATAAAATAACCGGAGAGTCCGGAATTAAACGCTGGATCAGCTCTGTGTTCTGCCCATAGCTGTAATTATCATGATTTAATAAAGTCCCATCTAAATCTGTAAAAATTATAAATTTTGGCATCTGTACTTATATTGGCTTTATCTGTTTAGAATCCTATAAGATTCTCAGCTTAATATTGGTTTAACTTACTTTTTTATAACAATAAAGTAACAGGCCTACATGAAGTAGGCCTATTTTTTTCATCATTTTATGAAGCTAGATGCGCTTATAACGCCTGGATTTTTTCAATCCAGGCCTGTTTCTGCGCTGCTGGCAGGAACGAGGCTTCAAAAGAGTTAATCGCCAGTTGCTTTAACTCATCTGCCATTAAATCTAACGCTTCGGTAATGGCAATAAAGTTGTCATTCATATAGCCGCCGAAATAAGACGGATCATCCGAGTTAACCGTCACCTTCACGCCCTGCTGTAACAAACGGCGGATATTGTGCTGCCGCATATCCTGCACCACGCACAGTTTTAAATTACTGAGCGGGCACACCGTAAGCGGCATTTCATCCTGAATCAGACGCTGCATCAGTGCCGGATCTTCTTCAGAACGCACGCCGTGGTCAATACGATTCACTTTCAGCAAGTCCAGTGCTTCCCAGATATATTCTGGTGGACCTTCTTCACCGGCATGCGCCACCACCAAGAAACCGTATTCACGGGCTTTGGCAAAAACGCGGGCAAATTTAGCAGGCGGATGCCCCACTTCGCTGGAATCCAGACCGACTGCAATAATCTGTTCTTTATACGGCAGTGCCTGCTCCAGCGTTACAAATGCTGCTTCTTCGCTAAGATGACGCAAGAAACACATGATTAAACGGGAACTGATGCCCAGTTTGCTTTGTGCATCATCACAGGCACGTTGCAAACCGTTAATTACTGTCGCAAAGGCAATCCCGCGGTCAGTATGAGTTTGCGGATCGAAGAACATTTCGGTATGTACCACCTGATCTTCTGCACACTTTTCAAAATAGGCCCAGGCCAGATCATAAAAGTCCTGCTCATGTACCAGTACATTGGCACCGGCATAATAGATGTCTAAAAACGACTGCAGGTTATGAAAGTTATAGGCCTCTTTGACTTCCTCGACTGACTGATATGGAATGGCAATGTTGTTACGCTGCGCGATGGCAAACATCAGTTCTGGCTCAAACGTCCCTTCAATATGGACATGCAACTCTGCCTTGGGTAAGGCGCGAATCAGCTCAAGTTGATTCATCTCTCATCCTCATGAAAATAAAAAAGGGTGCAAACCGAGTTTACACCCTCAAAATGGTTGCTGGGGATTAACCGCCAAATAACGCGAATTTTAATGCCCACAATACTGCAATAATCCACACCATATATGGCACAGATGAGGCTTTACCGGTCAACAGCTTGATCAGCGCATAGCTAATAAAGCCCATGGCAATACCGTCCGCAATTGAGTAGGTAAATGGCATAAATACGATGGTCAGGAAGGCTGGAACCGCTTCAGTAATATCTTCCCAGTCAATATGTACAATGCCCTGAATCATCAGCACACCCACAAATAACAAGGCAGGTGCAGTAGCAAAGCCTGGTACCGATTGGGCCAGTGGTGCCAGGAATAAACACAGTACAAACAGCACCGCGACCACTACCGCAGTCAGACCGGTACGGCCGCCAGCAGCAACACCGGCAGACGATTCAATATACGGTGTGGTTGAAGAGGTACCCAGTGCTGCACCCGCTACAATGGCAGATGAATCGGCAAATAAGGCTTTTTTCAAACGTGGCAATTTACCATCTTTGAGCAGGCCCGCACGATGTGAAACGCCGACCAGGGTACCGGTTGAGTCAAACAGATCGACCAGGAAGAAGACGAAAATCACCCCGATCAGGCTGGCAGTAAACAGACCTTTAAAGTCCATTTGCATGAACGTTGGCGCGATAGACGGGATTTCACCGACCACACCTTTAAATTCGCTTAAGCCCAAAGCCGTAGAAATAGCCGTTAATACCAGAATACTGATGATAATTGCACCACGCACCTTGAATTGGTGCATCACCACAATCATCAGGAAGCCAAATAAGGCCAACAGCACTGAAGGCTGTTTCAAGTCACCCAGACCCACCAAAGTCGCCGGGTTATGGACAATAATGCCTGCGTTTTTTAGTGCAATTAAGGCCAGGAATAAACCAATCCCGCCGCCAATGGCCAGTTTCAGGGACATTGGAATGGCATTGACAATGGCTTCACGAATTTTGAACATGCTGATGGCAATAAACACCAGACCGGATACAAACACCGCAGCCAGCGCAGTTTGCCAAGGCACACCCATGCCCAGACAGACCGAATAGGTGAAATAGGCATTCAGGCCCATACCCGGTGCCAGCGCAATCGGATAGTTGGCAATCAGTCCCATCACCAGACAGCCAATTGCGGCTGCCAGACAGGTTGCAACAAAGACAGCCCCGTGATCCATCCCGGTTTCGGATAAAATCATTGGATTGACAATAATGATGTAACACATAGTTAAGAATGTGGTTACACCGGCAAGAACCTCAGTACGAAAACTGGTCTTGTTTTCGCTTAACTTAAATAAGCGCTCAAGCACATTTTCTGAAGATGGATTAGGAGTCGTCATGACCTCGCCCTTGTAAATAAACTTAAATACCCAACAGTGATGCGAAAGTACGGAGAAAATTCATCCCTACCCCTAGCATTGCCAAGCAACGGATATGCCAAAAGTTACACGCACAGGATAAGTCTATTTAGCCATTATGCTTTGAGCCCTTAACAGCTCAAATCAGATAAATTCTAAACAAAAAAGCCGCATAACTTTATGCAGCTTTACTTACCATAATTAAATCAACTATTTAAAAAATAAATACGCTAATTTAATTGTCTAATGGGTAAATTATATCACACTGATTTTTCATTGTTTCTAAAATTTATCTTTAATTTGCATTCAGAGCATTTCATGCTGAATTAGAATTTTTGGCCTAAACTTCCAGCCCGCTCAATAGAGGGTTCGATCTGTCGCACGTGATCATCCAGCGATGAACGATGTGAAGCCCGATCTTGTTCAATCAGATCCAGAGAGTCGCGTGTCTCCTGCACAATATTCTGCATTTCTTGTTGTCTGCGGTGTTGTTCCTGCTGAAACACCCAGACCATTAACAGGACAACCATGACAATAAAGGTCACGATCAGGATTTGCCTCATGCTCTTTACTATTATTAAACAAATTTAATTTATACTAACAGAAAAATAAACAATATGTGAACCATGTCACAACTTTCAGTTTGTGTATTAATCAAATTTTAACAATTCAAGCATTCAATTGGCCTTTAACTCACTCCTACCCTCACCTATTGAAATTTCAATTTCCTGACACCCATAAAAAAGTCCGCACTGGGCGGACTGTTTAGCCTTAACCGCAGGATGCTTGCACAATTTTATTACTGTTCGGATCAATGGTTACTGTGACTCGGTCAGCGCGATAATCCATGGTGACCGGCTGGCCAGGATGGACGCTGCGAACAATTTTGGCCTGGGTCCGCTGCTTGATTTCGCTCTGTGGCAAACTGCCCGATTGCCCAATCAGTTTTTTGGCTTCTTCTGCCACACACTGGCCTGGCTGCTGACGGAACAGCGCCCATTCTTCAACGATACTGCCATCTGGCAAATGGCAATAGCCCACCTGACCACTGTGTTCGTCTTTAATTTCCAGTCGGCCGCCCTGTTCAATACAATATTGACTGGCCGGATTGGCAAGTCCTACCTGTGCTGGGGGTTGCTGTACGGTGCTACAGGCCATAAGCGAGGCTGCAAGCGCAGCAAAAAGAACAATATTTTTCATGGGCAGTATTCTTGTATAAAAAATATTAGCCTAGCAAATTTTACTGGACCTGCTGTGTCTTTTTGCAAAAGAGGGAGAAAGCTTCTTGTTAGTCTTGATGAGGGACAGCTTTGACTTATATAGAGCTATTACTGATAAATTGGTGGATGGAGAAATTACAGACATTAAAAAAGGCTTATAAGTGTTTCACTTATAAGCCTTTAAAATTTGGTAGGCATATCCAGACTCGAACTGGAGACCTCTACGATGTCAACGTAGCGCTCTAACCAACTGAGCTATACGCCTATATGTGACGCATCATATTCACTTTTAAATTTTATGACAAGCCTTTTCTATGATTTTTCAATGCAGATGCACAAGAATTCAGCAATGCTTTGAATTTTTTCAAATCTGCCTCAGAAACCTGCTCAGATGCATACTGCATCTGCTCATATAACTGCACGGTCTGCTTAAACACATGATGCTGCTGTGACTCAGCCTGAGCCGCCAAACGAGACATCCACATGTTAAAGGTTTCAGCAGGCTTTTTCTGTAATTCAGGCGGTAACGGCTTCGAAAACGTCTGCAACAGCTGGGCAAGTTTTGGCTGCCGGCGAAGATGCTGATAATACAACCAGGCCATATATAGCCCCAGCAGACCTAAAATGGTCAGTATCAGCATCAGGATATTGGCATAGCTGGAATGTAGCCCCAGTTTGGCCAGCCAGCCCCGCTGCGACTCGGCATTATAGCCCACCACCTTGCTTTGCCATTGATAGCTGGCATAGTCGCTCCAGATACGCAGTTTATTCATTAAATGATAATGCCGATAAGTCCAGCCACTGCCGCGCTCGCCCAATACCGCCTGATCTTCCGCAATCAGGTTTTGCATGCCCTGCTCAACCCGCTGCGGACTAATCATTGCTGTGGGGTCAAAACGCTGCCATTTGCCGTTTAACAGCACTTCGGTCCAGGCATGCGCATCTAACTGGCGTACTTCCCAACTTTTACCATCTGGGGCCAGCTCTCCACCCTGATAACCGGTGACCACCCGCGCCGGAATTCCGACATAACGCATCAGCATCACAAAACTGGAAGCATAATGTTCACAAAAGCCCTGACGTGACTGAAACAGGAACTCATCAACACGATGTTGCCCTAATCGCCCCGGGGTTAAGGTATATACAAAGCCATTTTCCCGATACCAGCGCAGCACCTGCTGTACATAACGCTCAGGATATTGTCCGCTGTGCAAAAATAAACGCTGGGCCAATTGTTGTGCTTGCAGATCCTGCTGTACCGGAAATTGAGTATTGATGCGTAAATTCAGATGAGCATTACTCACGGTCTGAGCCTGGATATCGCCGATCCAGCGCAACGGAATCGGCTCAACCCGCTGGGTTAAACGCCGCGGTACAATGCCCCAATCCTGCTGGCTATAATAACGGCGCTCCAGCGGTACCGATTTCTCCAGCCCCATCACCCAACGCACGCCCGGGTCAGCCGCCAGATATTGATAATCAAAACTACGCGCATGCGCCGGCTGCAATACATCGCTACGCATTAACGGCTGCTGGTTAACAAAGCTGCTACGCCAGCGCTGGCCATCATATTCATCCAGCACCATCGCCCGCCAATACAGCTCATGCCGTGGTGGCAGTTGCTGCACATCGCCAATAATCCGAAAGGCCAGCGCGCTAGATTGTGACAGCTCGGCAATATCGCCCGGCGACATGCTGTCACTAATTCCGGTAATACCTTTATTTTCCGGAATCGGAATATGCCACAGTGGCGGTAGCCGCGGGAAAAACATAAACAGCAAGACAAAAAATGGCAGTGCATACAGCACAAAACGCCCCACATGGCGGGCATCGCGTTTTAAGGCCTGTACAGCCGAAGCCTGATATTCAAATTCGCTGGTTTGCAGGCGATACAGCCCGATCAGACAACTGAGCAGGCTTAAAATGACCATAAAGGCCATCCAGATTGACTGGCTAAACAGGAAGGAACTGGCACTGACAAATAACGCGAAATTGAACAGGATAATCACATCGCGCCGGGTTCGGGTTTCGAGGGCCTTGGCAAATAAAAAGGTTGATAACACCGCCACGCCGGCCTCTACCCCAATAAAGGCGCGGTACTGTAAATAAATACTCAGCAGCGCCAGCGCAATCAGGCTAAAGGTCCAGTATTTGGCAATCGGCTGACGCCCGGGCTGCAGACTGAAATACAGACTAATCAGGATGATGATAAAAATTATACTGAGCAGCACAGGCAGATAGATCAGCTGTGCCAGTAACAGCAGGCCCAGGCTTGAGAGAATCGAAATACGGATACTGGAATTCATCTTTATGCCTGCGCCAACAGTTGTTTGGCGAGCAGCAATTGCTGCTCGCCACAGGCGGCCGGTAATTCTACCTGCGGCAAATACAGGGCATAGGCACATTGCTGCTGTTCACACTGCTCGACTAGGCCCATCATTAGGCTGAGTTTTTCTTCATGCGATGTGCTGGGCATCTGCGCATAGTCAATTTCAAGCTGCTGCTGATTCTGATATTGCTCAAAGACCTTGACGTATAAGCCCTGGCCACGCGCCACCTGTTTCCAGGACACTGCCTGCAAGGAATCTCCGAGCTGATAACTGCGCAGCTCCCGGAATTCATCTAAATCAGGTTCTTCATTGTGCCGGTTGTGTTTATTTTCAGTGGTGTGCTGCGCCGCTTTCGGTGCAATCCAGGCAAAGTCATTGAAATACAGATAGGTCCAGGCACGTACCAGACCAAAGGGATAAACCGAATATAACTGGATGGCCGGATAATGAAACTTGCCGCGCTGGGCAGTATAAAAAGCTAAGCTATACTGCTGTTTGGCTTCACTCAGCGCCAGTTTATGTAATTGCTGATCAACCTGAATCCACAGATAACGCAGCTGTGGCGTATCCTGCTGAAAAAACAGGTGCAGCTGGACATTTTCCCCGGCCTGCCCGACCTGCTGTGCCACCACCTCAAGCTGCAAGCCATGCAGCTGCTTAAAGGTCAAATAAAAACTAATACATAAAATCGCGCTAATTAAAAAGCAGAAGCCCAGAATCAGGTTATTGGCATAGTTAATACCGGCCACAAAGGTAATCAGGATAAGCACCAGATATAAATAACCCTGCTGATAAATAAATACCAGCACATCTTTTTGCGTGAGGCGTTTTTTCTGCTGAAATTGAAAACGCTTTTCCAGCCAGTGCTGCCAAAAATTCTGCCCGAGCATACTTAGCTGACCTGCACCTGTTGCAGCAGCTGCTGGGTTTCACCCTCACTTAAACCAATACGATGTGCCACCACCGCCACAAAAACCGCTTGTACATCATCCGGAGTGACAAAACTGCGCTGTTCAATTAACGCATGTGCCTGGGCGGCTTTTTTCAGGGCCAGTACTCCGCGCGTCGATAGTCCATGCCGGTTTTTACGGCTGGCTTCGGCCAGATCCAGAATATAATCCTGCACGGCGTCACTGACATATAGCCGATGCACCTGCTGTTGTAATTCCAGGATTTCATCTTCACTAAACACATGCTGCAAACTGGCAATCAGGCTCTGCCGGGAAGATTGCTGCAGCAATAGTTTTTCTGCATAACGCGATGGATAGCCCAGTGATAAACGCATTAAAAAGCGATCCAGTTGTGATTCAGGCAATGTATAGGTTCCGCTTTGAAACAGCGGATTCTGGGTAGCAATGACCCAAAATGGTTGCGGCAGTTCGTAACGTACACCATCGACCGTGACGTTACCCTCTTCCATCGCTTCCAGCAAGGCACTCTGGGTTTTCGGGCTACAGCGGTTAATTTCATCGGCCAGTAAAATCTGGGTAAAAATCGGGCCTTGCTTAAACTCAAACTGATGTTCTTTCTGATTAAACATGTTCACCCCAATTACATCACTGGCCAGCATGTCATTGGTAAACTGAATCCGCTGAAATTTTAGTCCGGCCAAATGCGCCAGACTGCTGGATAAGGTGGTTTTGCCCAGACCGGGTAAATCTTCAAACAGCACATGGCCGCCAGCCAGTAAACAGACCAGTGCCAGTTTGGTTTGCTGCTGTTTATCGAGAACAATCTGGTTGACCTGTTCAAGGAACTGCTGGATTCTGGGTGCATAGCGCTGCAGCTCGCTCTGGAGCTTCGCCTGATCGTGTACTGGTTCCGATTTCTTATCCTGTTTCATGCCCCAAATCACCTTCATTCCCCAAATAAAAACGGTGTATGCCCTAACATACACCGTTTTGTTTTTTTTCTAAAGAAATCAGACGATTTCTAGACTTTTAACACGGACACTTCTTCAGGTTTCCGGAAGATGGATAACGTGAATCGACACAGTGCCGGTAAAAGGTTTTGGCATCCATCGCTTCCAGATCCGGATGATGCTGCCGCATGTGCTCCAGATAGGTCTGATAATCAGGCACCCCCACCATCAGCCGGAAACTTTGCTGCAAACGCTGCCACAATGTGGCAATCCGCGACCAGTTTTTAGGATTCAGGATTAAATCCTTCTGCGACATCACGGTCATTTTGATGATTTTATAAATCACCGTTTTACCCGCTCGAGCAAATTTCAGATTCATCTTCTCGCTCCTTAATGGCCTTTGGCCGGCTGAATATCTTCAGGATCGCGGTAAATTGCTTCTGCTTCATGCACGGTTGGTTCCGGATTGGCCAAGGCACGGCGAATCACCCCAATCGCAGCAAACAGCATCACAAACGCCACAATCATAAAGAAGCCACACAATGCCGCATTAATCTGGTTCGACATTGCCACAGTCTGCATTTCCGCAATACTTTTGGCTGGTGCCAGAATTTCATTATTGGCAATCGCGGTATTGAAACGCTCTGCCTGTGCCAGGAAGCCGATCTTCGGATTTTCGTGGAAAATCTTCTGCCAGCCAGCAGTCATCGAGGTGATAAACAGGAACACGGTCGGGATGATGGTCACCCAGACATATTTCTGTTTCTTCATCTTGAACAGGATGACAGTACCAAGGATGAGCGCCATGGCAGCCAGAATCTGGTTACCAATACCAAACAGTGGCCACAAGCTGTTAATCCCGCCAAGTGGATCGACCACGCCCTGATAAACGAAGAAGCCCCAACCAGCCACTGCAACTGCCGTGCCCAGCAAGTTACCAAAGAAGTTGTGTGATTTTTTCACTGCAGGAATCACAATACCTACGGTATCCTGAACCATAAAACGGCAGGCACGGGTACCGGCATCCACCGCTGTCAGAATGAACAGCGCCTCAAACAGAATGGCAAAGTGATACCAGAACGCCATCATTTCACGGCTATTGAAAATCTCGGTGATGATATGGGCCATACCAATTGCGAAGGTTGGCGCACCACCAGTACGGGACAGAATCGAGTTTTCACCGACTTCCTGGGCCAGCAAGGTCAAGGCTTCAGGCGTGACCACAAAACCAAGGTTACGCACAGCTTCTACTGCCGTATCTACCGACGTACCCAGTAAAGCCGCTGGCGAGTTAATCGCGAAATACACACCCGGATCAAGCACCGCGGCACAGATCAGCGCCATAATCGCCACGAAAGATTCCATCAACATACCGCCATAACCAATCATACGGATATCGCGTTCGTTGTTGACCAGTTTTGGCGTGGTGCCTGAAGACACCAGGGCGTGGAAACCGGAAATCGCACCACAGGCAATGGTAATAAACAGGAATGGGAACAGCGAACCGGCAAATACCGGACCAGTCCCATCAACAAACTTGGTGACCGCTGGCAGTTTCATTTCCGGCATGGCAAATAAAATACCAATCGCCAGACCTGCAATGACACCAATTTTCAAGAAAGTTGACAGATAATCACGCGGTGCAAGCAGCAACCAGACTGGGAGTACAGAAGCGATAAAACCATAAATGATCAGCGCCCAGGTCAGTTCGGTACCTGTCAGGGTAAAGAATGGCCCCCAGTATGGGTGTTGCGCGATGTTTTCACCACAGATAATACCGAGCATCATCAGCACAAAACCAATAATCGACACTTCTGCAATTTTACCCGGACGGATAAAACGCATGTAAATGCCCATAAAAATGGCAATCGGAATGGTGGCGGCAATACTGAATACACCCCACGGACTGTTGGTCAGGGCTTTCACCACCACCAGCGCCAGTACCGCCAGGATAATAATCATCACCCCAAGTGCACCCAGCATCACGATAATACCGGCAAAGCTGCCCAGTTCCTGCTTGGCCATTTCACCCAGTGAGCGGCCGTCACGACGGGTCGAAATAAACAACACCAGGAAATCCTGTACCGCACCGGCCAGCACCACCCCGACCAGTAGCCAGATGGTGCCCGGTAAATAACCCATTTGTGCTGCCAGAATAGGACCAACCAGCGGTCCGGCACCGGCAATTGCAGCAAAGTGATGGCCGAACAAGACACTTTTATTGGTCGGAACATAATCTAAACCGTCGGCCAGGCGATGCGCGGGAGTTAAACGCCTAGCATTGAGTTCAAAGACTTTATTGGCAATAAATAAACTGTAGAAGCGGTAAGCAATGCTATAGACACAGGCAGCGGCCAAGACTAGCCATACTGCATTGACATGCTCACCACGATTGAGCGCAAGAATCCCAAAGGATACTGCTCCGACAATGGCTATGATGAGCCATATGATTTTCGAAGTCATGGTTGGCTTCGCTTGTAGAGTTTCCATTCAATCCCTCATATTTTGTTGCATTAAATCAGCGCGATTCTTGTTGTTCGAGGTACTGCTGTTTTCCCTTGCGACTTTACGCTTGTTCTTCTTGACTGCCTCTAAGACTTTGGATGTATAGGCATTAAAAAAGGGATGATTATTCATCATCCCTTTCGATCATAGTCTATTTTTAGACCATTATGCACGCTCTAAATATTCACCAGTACGGGTATCTACACGAACGCTTTCGTCTTGTTGAACGAACAATGGAACACGTACCACAGCACCTGTTTCCAGTTTTGCTGGTTTACCGCCACCGCCAGAAGTATCACCACGAACGCCTGGATCAGTTTCAACGATTTTCAGTACAACGAAGTTTGGAGCACTTACTGACAGTGGAACACCGTTCCAAAGCATAATTGTACAAAGTTCATTTGAATCATCTTTTAACCATTTTGCAGCATCGCCCATGGCTACTTTGTCTGCAGCGATCTGTTCAAATGATACAGGATCCATGAAGTTCCACATTTCGCCGTCATTGTACAAGTAGTTCATTTCTACTTCTACGATGTCAGCTGCTTCTAATGTGTCACCAGATTTGAAAGTTTTTTCTAATACTTTACCTGTTTTAAGGTTACGTAATTTCACACGGTTGAAGGCCTGACCTTTACCTGGTTTTACGTATTCGTTTTCCATGATTGAACATGGGTTACCATCAAGCATAACCTTAAGGCCTGACTTGAATTCATTCGTAGAATAATTGGCCATGACTGGCACACTCCAAACTTACTAACTTTAAGCTATCGATGCTACGGGCTGTTGCGATGTCATTTAGCAAGTCTGACACGAACATTAGTTGCCACATGCACATTCATTTTATGTGACGTATTCTAAATGACCAATATGCCTTGCCGCAATGAAAAATTCTTGTTTAACCGGCCGCTGCTGCCTAAGTTACAAGCAGATATCCATCTACCGGCTTTATTCCCAACTGGCAGATGCTTAAAATCAGCGCAGCTCGCTCTGGACTCCGCCTGGCCCGGATGTCCTGATTTTTCGCACACAAAGCACATTCCCAGCGCCTGCAAACTGTTAAACTAGCACGATTAGGCCTTGCCCTCCCACTTCCATGATTCTTTTCCGGCATGACAAACTATTTGTATCAACAGCAAAACTGGCAATCACAGCTCAGTGATTTAATTACCGATCCTCAGGAGTTGCTGAATCTTCTGCAACTGTCGCCTGCACAGTTACTCTCCGGCGCAATTCTGGCATCTGAACAGTTTAAATTACGTGTGCCGCGTGCATTCGTCGGAAAAATGAAAGTCGCCGATCCCTTTGATCCGCTGCTGTTACAGGTCTTGCCACATCATCTGGAACTGGAAGATCATCCTGAATTTGTCACCGATCCCTTAGGTGAAGAACAGGCCAATCAGCAACCGGGTGTCCTGCACAAATATAAGTCGCGTTTTTTACTGACCCTGACCGGGGCTTGTGCGGTACATTGCCGCTACTGTTTCCGCCGCCATTTTCCCTATCAGGACAACCTGCCCAAAAATGAAGATTGGCTAAACATCAAGCAATATATTGAGTCTCAGCCCGACATTAATGAAGTGATTTTAAGTGGCGGTGATCCATTAACGTTAACCAATCGACGTTTACAGAGCTGGATCGAACGTCTGGAATCGCTGCCACAGATTAAATTTTTGAGAATTCATTCACGCGTTCCGATTGTAATCCCCAACCGTGTCGATGAAGCGCTGATTTCCATATTAAAAAACAGTAGGCTACGGATTATTCTGGTGGTACACTCAAATCATGCATCAGAATTGGATGACTTCACTTGCCGTACATTAAATACACTGGTGAAACATCAAATTACCGTCCTGAATCAGGCAGTTTTACTTCGTGGGGTGAATGATTCTGCTCAGGTTATGGTCGATTTAAGTTATCGCCTGTTCGATGCTGGGGTGATGCCGTATTACTTGCATGTATTAGATAAAGTGAAAGGTGCACATCATTTCGATCTGATGCCACAGGACATCGATCTTATTTATAAAGAGGTTTTAGCGAACTTGCCGGGTTATCTGGTTCCTAAACTCGTTAGGGAAATTGCGGGCGAAAAGAATAAAACACCGCTTTTTGGGGTTTCAACTGCTTGAATTTGAGTTAAATAACAACGATGACTATGAATCATTCAGATATTTTTCAGGTTGCCACTGAGCTGAAATTGGAACAGCTCAGTTTTTGCCAGAATTCTGTCAAAAGTATTCAGGAGTGGGCAGCTGACTTATCCATTTTACAGCTTGGGGACTCGTCAAAAGCCTTGTTCAAAGCCTTACTGGAAATTTCTGAACTCAAATGTCAGGAAACCTTGCGCTTTGACCTGATTCAGGCCATTCACCCGACGCTGGAAAATGTCCTGACCAGCCTGGAAAAACACTTTTTTAACCAGGGTCTGATTAGCAGCGACCGCAATGAGCATATTATCGAGCTGGCGCTGTTGTTACGTAGTCATTTTGCCAAAGTCTATATTGAAATCGCGCGCCGCAGTCACCGCCAGCTGGCCCAGCAGAAGTTTTCCATTTTTGCCTTTAACCTGAAAAAGAACCTGCAGACTGCGCGTACCGTCGCCACCTATTATGCGCTGCAACAACTGACCTTATTGCTGTATCAGCAACAGATGCTATATAGCTCGCCATTTTCCGGGCAATGGCTCACTGCGCATCAACTGTTTAACTGCGCGCTGCAGCACAATTTTCATCAGAACAATATTAACCATCTGCAAGGCACCCAGCATCAGCTGCAAAATATCAGTCAGGCCTATGTGCAATTAATCCTGCTGGATATTTTCAATACCCATCAGATTCGTCCAGCCGAAATTCAGGGGCTGTATCTCTGCAGTTTTGACTGGGTCAAGCTGATTCAGATTTTGCCCAAAGAAACCACCCTGTCACGCTATATTGTCGATACCAATAAAGACTATCCGCCAATTTATAACTCGCATCAATCGGGTGATTTTGAGCCGGGTATTTTTATTTCGACACAAGCGCTGCTGGATCATATTAGTGAAAATCAGGGCCGCAAGGCAGAACATTTCTCCCGCAATGAAAAGCTGTTTTTAACTCCAGCCCTGCATTTTCATATTCATACCCTGCTCACCCATAATCCTGAGCGTCGCCATGAACGTTATGAATATTCGGCCCGGGTCAAAATCTGCTTTGGCTTAAGCGTGGCACACTTCTATCTGTCTAAAGGCAAGAATTTTCAGGAAACCCTGCAACTGGGTGAAAATTACCAGTTCCAGAGTGAAAGCCAGTTCATCAACCAGATGCACAGTCATGCCACTGCCGACATCAGCAAAATCCAGAGTCTGGACCGTGAAGCCAAACAGATTTACGGCGCGGAAGTGCTGGATATCAGTGTGAATGGTTACCGGATTAAATGGGAAGGTGAAACGCCAAAAAACCTTAAAACCGGTGAATTTATTCTGGTGCAGGAAAATCCGCAAAGTCCGTGGCGTGGCGGCGTGATTCGCTGGATTAAACAGTCGACTGACAAAACCCTGGAACTGGGCCTTGAAGTACTGGCGCAGGACATTATTCCATGTGCCGTCTATGTGAAATCTGACCGGCATAGCGGGCATTATCATCCTGCCCTGCTCATGCAGAGCTCACAGCTAAATGAAGTCAGCACTCATCTTATTTTACCGGGGATTCAATTATTAAGAGACAAGCAGACCGTACAGCTGCGTTTAGGGGATGAAGACATTAAAGTCTTTTTAATTAAACCGTTACTCATTACTCAAAGCTTTATGCGTTTTGACTTTGAACTGTTAAATGACCAGCAGCAAGCCACAGTCGATGCCTTTATTCACAAGCAGATGAATGACGTTAAGAATCAAGATTTATGGGAAGCGTTGAAGTGAGAAATCCTTTACTATCTAAAAAATTTAAACGTACCGAAACACGTTTACTCATTATCGATGATAACCAAATCCGTTTTAATCAGATTTGCGAACAGCTGAATGCACAGGAACATACCGTGCAGGCCACCCTGCTCGATGACCTGCAAAATTTTGAAAAACAGCTGAATTTAACCTGGGATGTGGTGATTTTTGGCCGCGCCTACGACTTGAAAATTGATCAGGCCCTGACCCTGATTCGCGCCTCAAAACAGCCGAATTTACCGATGGTGTTATTGCAACCTGAAGACTATGATGCCACCCAATATAGCGCCCTCATCCGCAAAGGCATTTATGATCTGGTCAACCTGAACGATAGTGACAGTTTCTATCTGGGTCTGCTTCGTGCCCTCTCTTTCAGCCGTTTGCAGCAAACCCATGCCCAGCTCAAAGAAGAGCTGGAAAATGCCCAGACGCAGGCGCAGTCTCTGGTGGAAGACAGCAACAAGGCGGTGGCGATTATTCAGGAAGGCATTCATGTACAGGCCAATCAGGAATATTTACAGCTGTTTGGCTTTCAGAATGAAGATGAGATTATTGGTCTGCCTTTGCTTGACCTGTTGCAACCGGAAGATCTAGCCGATTTTAAACTGCGCTTTAAAAAAGTATCGCAAGGTCAGTTTGATTTAGGCCGTTTCAGCTACAGCTCTTTAAATAGTCATGTCGCCGCGCAAAATCCGCTACAGCTGGAATTTTTACCGGCCACTGATGAAGATGCCTTGCAGCTGACCATTGATATTCAGCAAGCTGCTACAGCACCAGCCAAGGCCAGCAATGAAAGCACAGCTGGTCAGCAGCCGACCCATCAGCTGATTAACCGCACCCTGAACAATCAGCCATCCAAAATTAATGCGCTGGTGGTATTTGCCCTGGCCTCCTGCCCTGAAAAAGTCTTGCAATCGGACTGGGTTACGCTGAAAAACTATTTCGGTAATATTAAAACCTTCCTGAAAGAACAGACCAATGTGCCTTTATTCAAGGTCAATTCATCGATCTATATTGGCTTGTTTCAGGCAGAATCAACCACCATTTTGCATTCCAAACTGATTGGTCTCAGCTCACTGAGTAAACCGCAGTTATTGAGCGTCAATGGGCAAAGTTATCCGCTGAATTTCCGTATGGGCTATGCGGTACTAGAAGGTGAAATTGCCGACAGCACCCAGTTTGAACAGCTGATGGAACGTGCCTTTGTAACCGCACTGCCTTATCAGCAAAAAGATGAGCAAAGCCTCGGACTGGATTTATCCATGACCGATCTGTCGCTGGAAATTGTCGAGCCAAAGGTTGCACCTGTGGTCGAAACCGCTGCTTCATCGCTATTAGGCGCCTTACGCCACAGCCTGGATCGTAATGAAATTCATCTGAAATATCAACAACTTTACGACAAGCATGATACTAACTTATATACCTACGAAGTAACCAGCGGCTTTATTTTCAATAACGAATGGCAACCACTGACTGGCTTAATTGACTTAGCAGAAGACCCTGAATTAGCCATTAAACTGGATCGCTGGATTCTGGTCGAAGCCTGCAAACAGCTACATAACTTCATTACCCAATATCCGGAAGCCAAGCTGATTGTTAACCTGAACAAGCATGTGCTGTTACAAGACCGCGCGTTCCCGGAATTTGTGTCCAAACTGATTACCATTGTGGGCAGTCAGCAGGCTTATCCGTTAATTCTGCAATTCTCTGAAGAAGATGTGAGCCAGAACCTGATGGATGCCCAAAAGCAGATGCATTTGCTGCATCAGCATGGCGCGGAAATTTCTATCCGTGAATTTGGCCAGTCGATGTATAGCGAATCCATTCTTAAACAGCTGGATGTGCAATATGTGACCCTGCATCCATCGCTGACCAGCAAACTGATGCAAGATAGCGCAACTCAGGAGCTACAGGAACAGATTCAGCAGTTTAGCGAAATCAAGCCGGTGGAAGTGGTGCTGCATGAACTAAACGATATGAACCTGTTTGCCAACGCCTGGAATGTGGATGCCCGTTATATTCAGGGTGATTACTTCCAGAAGAAACTGGATCATCTCATTGATGTACAAGACCAATAAGGTCTTGTACTTTTCGCCTGAAGTGCAGGCACAAAAAAACGGGCAAATGCCCGTTTTTTTCATTCTGGGTATTAACCACGTTTGATAGAACGTGACATACCAGCAAAACGTTGTTTGAACTTGTCGATACGACCGCCAGTGTCAACGTTCTTTTGCTTACCAGTGTAGAATGGGTGGCAAGCTGAACATACGTCTAGGTAAAGAGTGTCTTTACCAACAGCTGAACGAGTTTCGATCACGTTACCACATGAACAAGTAGCAACTAATTTTTCATATTTTGGGTGAATATCGGCGCGCATCGTCGATTACTCCATAAGATTAAAGAAGGTTTTGCTGTCGTCGCAATTGATCACTCTCAAGACTGAGGAAAAAAGCTGTTTATTCAAGATAAACCGCAGACCAACACCACAACAGACCATTCTTTTGGCCCACCGAGACGGATACCGTCAGAGCTAAGCACAACAAGTTGGGGCATATTATACGTGAATCTATGCCAATATGCGAATTATTCTTTGCTCTCAATTTCAGGCTGCTTCGACCAGTAATTGGCAATAATGCCGCAGACCATCAGCTGGATTTGATGGAAAATCATGATTGGCAGCACGATCATGCCCAAAGGCTGGCCAATAAACAGAATCTGCGCCATCGGTACACCACTGGCCAGGGTTTTTTTAGAGCCACAGAAGAAAATCGCAATCTGGTCTTCACGCTTAAAGCCCAGCCATTTTGGGATGTACAGCGCCAGCAGCATGATGATGGTCAGTAGCAACGAACAGGCCACAGTCAAAATCAGTAATGTTGTGCCACTGACTTCATTCCACAGTCCGGCCACCACAGCACCACTAAAGGCGCCATAGACCACCATTAAAATGGTGCCCTGATCAAAGCCTTTAACCAGACTTGGGAACTTGACCAGAAATGGATAGACCCATGGCCGCAGCAATTGCCCCAAAATAAAAGGTACCAATAACAATAAGGTAATCTGAATAATGGATGAGGTCGGATCATAATCGTGCTGCGACTGGCCAAAAATAAACAGGCTGACCAGAACCGGGGTAATGAACATGCCGGCAATATTGGAAAAAGACGCACTGCAGACTGCACTAGCGACATTGCCGCGTGCAACCGAGGTAAAGGCTATGGAAGACTGCACTGTAGAAGGCAAGAAGCACATAAACAGAAAGCCCCAGTACAGCTCCTGCCCCAGTAACGGCAGTAATACGGGTTTGGCCATGAGACCCAACACTGGAAATAACAAGAAGGTAAATGCAAACACCAGCGTATGCAGTTGCCAGTGCATGATACCTTGTACCACCGCCTCTCTGGACAGCTTTGCGCCATGTAAAAAAAACAGCACCGCAATGGCCGCCGTGGTAATAACGCCAAAGACTTCAGCGACCTGTCCAGACACCGGCACGATACTGGCCAGTATCACCATCACAATTAACAATATGGTAAAGCGATCCAATGCAAGTAGTTTTAGCATGTCTACATCCTGTGATTTTATTTTTGCATCGACATAAAAAAGCCCAGTCAGCGGGTTTTACCTCACGGTAAAGTTCCATCTTACTGGGCTGGAACAATAAAGCTAGTCTGCTGGCTTAATGTTCACTATTTTGTGGCGCTATACTACTGCGCCAACTTAGTTATTGCGGGCATTGTCATCCTGCTGGATCAGCTCGATTTTATAACCGTCCGGATCTTCCACAAAGGCAATTACGGTCACGCCGCCTTTCATTGGACCCGCTTCACGCACCACATTGCCGCCGCGCGCCTTGATTTCTTCACAGGCTTTGTAAGCATCTTCCACTGCAATGGCAATATGACCATAGCCATTGCCCAGCTCATAGCTGTCTGTATCCCAGTTATGGGTCAGTTCCAGCACGGTATGGTTGTCTTCATCACCATAGCCGACAAATGCCAAGGTAAAGCGGCCTTCTTCGTAGTCACGTTTACGGAGTAAAGTCATGCCAAGTACTTCAGTATAGAACTGCAATGACCGTTCTAAATTGCCTACACGTAACATGGTATGCAGCATGCGCATATTATTCGTCCTTTTGTTGAATTTGAGCGTGTTCATGAGCACGCAATAATTTTGCCACCCACACCACCAGAATCAGAATTGGAATTCCAAGCAGCGTGGTCATGAGGAAGAAATTCGGATAACCGATATTATTGACTATGGTACCTGAATATCCACCTAAAATTTTAGGGGTGAGGGTCATGAGCGAACTAAAGATCGCATATTGTACAGCGGTAAACGACACACTGGTTAAGCTGGACAGGAAGGCAATAAATGCCGCACCGGCCAGACCGGAGGCCAGATTATCAATAATAATTGCCAGATAGAGCCATAAGCTGCTATACGGTTTAATCACCTTACCGCGAACTTCTATCGGTGCATCAGCGTTGACATCTACCGGTGTCAGGGCCTGAATATCAATATCCAGCGCCGGATGTTGCTGTGCCAGCTGATAACCGCGGCTGGCACTGAGCGTACTGCCATCCAGCAATCGGGCCTGCACCTGAATCGTGCTATTTTGCGCTGTCTGTAACTGCTGGCCTTCAATCACGCCACTAAACAGGCCACCTTCTTCCAGCTTGGCCGGATATTCCTTGCCATCCAGAACCAAACTCAGCGGCTGTTCAGGTTGTAGCTGTGCAGCATCAAGACCACTCAACTGCCCGCGAATCACTAGACTTTGCTCGGCTTCCTGTACAGAAATCCGGTCATCCGAGGTAATCGGTAATAACTGGATTTGGGCTGTGCCGGTCTGCTGCAAATACGGCATGCTTAATTGTGCCTGATCGGACTGATTGGCGTATTGTGCCTGTACCTGAATCTGATTGGCCTGAGCCAGCACGTTGCTCGGTACCTGTACGCTCCAGTAACCGGCTTCATCGGCCTGTACCTTATATTGCTGCGCCCCGACATTCACCTGCACATCACTCAGGCTTTGCCCGGATTTGACCAGTCCAATAAAAATCAGGTTGGTCGAGCTGGCCAGCACTGCGCCCAGAAACATCAGTTTCATGATATTCATTTTTTGGGCCAGCAAACCACCCAGGAAGCCACCCACCAATGAGAAAATCACCCCGTAGACTTTGACTGCTTCAGCAATCTGTTCTTTGCTGAAGTTCAGGTCCTGATAAAACACATTGGAAATGACCCCTGCAATAATATCCGAAACCCGATAAAACCCGATCAGCAGCAGTAACACCAAAGCCAGCTTTAAACCATAGCGCTTAAAGAAATCCGCGACCGGATGCACCCAGGTTTCAAAAGCCATCTGTTTATTGACTGCACCCAGTTTGACCAGCACAGTTCCGACCAGTAAAGCCACCGCACCCGAGCCAATAAAGCGAATCGCCTCCAGCGTAAACAGCAGGAAGGAA
Organism: Acinetobacter sp. YH12117; assembly: GCF_013418865.1. Taxonomy (NCBI): domain Bacteria; kingdom Pseudomonadati; phylum Pseudomonadota; class Gammaproteobacteria; order Moraxellales; family Moraxellaceae; genus Acinetobacter; species Acinetobacter sp. YH12117. Next base: position 24,780 of record NZ_VPBF01000002.1, on the reverse strand, counting down.
TCCTGAATACTGAGCTGGTTTTTCAGCGCATCCAGCGCCTGACCGGAATAGATATAACTCAGCACAAAACTGATCACGGCAACAAAAAACACCACCACCAGTCGATAATAATCGCTGCGTTTATATTCTTTACGGACACGCTCCACCACCGGCTCACGAATCACCAGCGTGGTACACATCCCGATCAGCATCACCGCCGCCATCACCAGATAGGTGTATTTCCAGGCCTCATAAATATAGTTGCCTTTAGCCGTGCCCAGATACGCCGCCAGAAATAAAGCGCCCGCACCAGCTACAATCATCCCGATACGATAACCGGCGTTATAGGTCGAAGCCAATACAGTTTGCATCTGGGTTTCAGCCAGCTCAATACGATAGGCATCAATCACAATATCTTGCGTGGCCGCAGCAAAACCGAGCAGCACCGCACCCACCGCCATCTGGTAGAGATGCGTCTGCCCTAAGGCCGGATCTGAAAAGGCCATAATACAGATGGCGCATATAATCAGGACCTGGGCAATTAAAAGCCAGGCCCGGCGCCGGCCCAGTTTTTGGGTTAAATATGGCACTGGTAACTCATCAATTAATGGTGCCCAGACAAACTTAAATGAATAACCCAGCGCCGCCCAGCTAAAGAAAGTTACGGTATTACGGCTAATGCCGGCTTCACCTAACCATAACGATAAACTGGAAAAAATAAGAAGAATGGGAATACCGGCCGAGAAGCCAAGAAACAGCATGATCAGCGCACGCCGATCTAAAAATGCGGTAAAGGCAGATTTCCATCCTGTAGATTGTGTTGTCATTACATTATTTTTGTCAAAAAACTGAATGTTGCTATTCAATCGTTTAATGGATTTGGTTTCAACCTGATTTATGCAAACGCCCTGTGATTTTCTGGAGAAATGCAGCGGCCTGGCTTGAAATTTTCTATTAAACCTGTATACCTTAAATCTCTATTGCAATAATTTCGTTTTGGATTTCACAGTGACGCAAAGACACGAGCACATGACCTCTTCTTTATCTGCTTCAATTACCGAACAACAAACATTAGTTTTACAACCAGAACAAACTCTTACCTCAGCCTTCGAACAAGCCGAAATTCAAACGACACTTAATAACACCCGCTTAAGCCCGGAACAGCTGACCCATATTCCGGATCTGGAAAAAATTCCGGCCTCCACCAAACGGATTAAGCCTTTAAATAATTTTCTGGGTCAGGATCGTGCCCGCGCTTCAGTAGAAGCCGGCATTGCCTTGCCGTATTCCGGCTATAACATTTTTGCGGTCGGTACGGCAGGACTGGGCAAACGCACCATGATCCGGCGTTTACTGCAGCAACATGCCAAAACCATGGCCACGCCAAATGACTGGGTGTATGTCAATAATTTTAAAAACCCGCGCCAGCCCATTGCCCTGCGACTGCCGGCCGGTCAGGCACCGAAATTCCAGACCCAGCTGCATCAGAGCTGGCAGACCATTTTAAAGCAGCTGGAACGCCGTTTTAGCGCCGAAACCTATCACAACCGCATTGAACAGATTCGCCAGCAAACCGGTGATGAACAGCAACAGGCCCTCATTGAACTGACCAAAGAAGGTGAAACCCTGGATTTAAAACTGGTCTCGCGCAATGACGAGCACTGCTTTATTCCGGTGCAGTTTAAAGATGACCAGCTGCAGGAAATGACCCAGGAAGATGTCAATGCCTTAAGCAGCAAAGAGCGCGCCGAAATTGCCGCCAATATGCGCTATATGGATAAAAAACTGGAACGTCTGGGTCTGCATCTGGGTGATCTAGAAGATGATGCACGAGATCGGGTTCAGGTCCTGAATCGTGACATTGCCAAACAGGTGGTGATGCCGCGGATTGATTTATTACTGAATAAATTTTCAGAGGTTGAAGGGCTTGAAGACTATCTGAAATACTATGCCGAAGACATTATCAACAATGTTGAAATGGTGCTGGAACAGGAAGAAGATGACTTCACTCCGGCGGTGTTTAGCCGGGTGCCAGCACGTTATCAGGCCAATATTGTTGTTACGCATAAGCCGAATTCGGGTGCGCCGGTAATCTTTGAAGATTTCCCGACCCACTACAACCTGCTCGGTCATGTGGAACAGATGACCCAGAACGGCACCATCACCACTGACTTCACCTTAATCCGTTCCGGTGCCTTACATCGTGCCAATGGCGGTTTTTTAATTCTGGAAGCCGAACAGTTACTGGAACAGCCTTATGCCTGGCAAGGGCTGAAACGTGCCTTGAAATCGGGCCAGCTAAAACTGTCCTCACTGGAACATATGCTGACTTTAACCGGCAGTATTTCGATTGAACCGGAATCAATTCCCCTGACCTTAAAGGTCATTCTACTGGCCGAGCCGGAAATCTATTATGAAATTCTGGAAGTCGAACCGGAGCTGGGCAGCGTCTTTAAAATCCGTGCCGACTTCACCGATACATTACAACGTAATGACACCAATGAGCAGGCTTATATGCAGCTGATAGCTGATTATGTTCAGGCTGATAAACTACTGCCCTTTGACCGCTCTGCCCTGGCCGCGCTGTTAACCGACTCGAGTCGTCTGGCCGAGGACCAAAGCTCGCTGTCCTTACATGCCCTGACGCTGGGTGATCTGATTCGGGAATCACATCATCATGCGGTACAAGCCGACAAAAAGATGGTGTCAGAAGAACATATCAACATGGCGCTGGATCATCGTAAATATCGCTTAGGCTATTTGCGTGAACTGTACTGGCAGGACCTGTCGCGCGGCACCCAGCTGATTGAAACCAAAGGTCATCGTCTGGGTCAGATCAATGCCCTGTCCGTGATTCATTATGCCGATGTCGAGTTTGGTCTGCCTTCACGCCTGACGGCATCGGTCTATCAGGGCGGCGGCGATATTCTGGATATTGAACGCAGTGTTGAATTGGGTGGCTCGCTGCATGCCAAAGGCGTGCTGTTAATGTCCAGCTTCCTGAAAGCCCATTTTGGCCGCGAACAGATTCTACACTTCTCTGCCGCACTGGCCTTTGAGCAGAGCTATGGTCAGGTCGATGGTGATAGCGCCACCGTTGCGGAACTGTCTGCCCTGATTTCAGCAATCAGCCAGTTACCGATTGATCAGTCCTGGGCCATTACCGGTTCCATGAACCAGCTGGGTCAGGTGCAACCTGTTGGTGGCGTCAATGCCAAAATTGAAGGCTTCTATGATGCCTGTAAATTACAAGGTTTAACCGGCAAGCAAGGCGTGATTATTCCGCGTCAAAACATGCAGCATCTCATGCTGCGTAAAGATGTGATTGAAGCGGTGCAAAAAGGCGAATTCCATATTCATGCCATTGATGTGATTGATCAGGCGCTAGAAATTCTGATGGCGCGTCCGGTCGGTAAACTGGACAAAAAAGGCCGTTATAGCAAAGGCTCGATTTATGACATGGTGATGGCACAGCTTGAATACTGGCAAGCCATTGAAGATGGCGCAGAAATTGAAGAGGAAGAGCCAAAGAAAAAGAAAAAAGCCAAGAAAGAAAAAAAGGCCAAGAAAAAAGATCAGCCTGCTGAAGCAGCAATTGAGGCTATTCCGGTAGAAGATGCCCGTAACCAGACTGGCTCATAATGGCCGGTCTAAAAAAGCAAAAAAGCGCCGAAAGGCGCTTTTTTATACGACTGAATTAAGCTTCAGGCGCTGGGCTGTACTGTTCAACCAAAGGCTGTAACTCACCTTTTTGGAACATATCCAGCATAATATCGCTACCGCCAATTAACTCGCCATTGATCCACAATTGCGGGAAAGTTGGCCAGTTGGCAATTTTCGGCAAAGTTGCACGAATATCCTGGTTTTCAAGAATATTCACATAGGCAAATGGACGACCAATTTGACTGAGCGCTTCTACTGCACGAGCTGAGAAACCACATTGTGGGAATTGCGGTGTGCCTTTCATGTAAAGAAGAACTGCATGTTTAGCAATTTGGTCACGAATTAACGCTTCGGTATCGCGTGCTTGTTCAGTCATTGATAAATCCTCAACTAATCTGTCTCGCATTATACCCAAAACAGAGAAAAACAGTACGTCTAAAGTAATAAATCCATTTTTATTTACAATTACCCTTTAAATCTGACCAAGTTTTTGCTTATATAAGTTTTTCTTTCCACCTAACAGTAAAGAGTTAGTCATGAACAATATTACCCTCGCTCCGGTACAAACTGATCAACCTTCACATTTGATGCCAGTCTTTGGTCGTCAACCGATCAGCTTTGTCCGAGGACGAGGTGCATATCTTTATACCGAAGATGGTACAGAGTATTTAGATGCCTTAACTGGGATCGCCGTTTGCGGTTTGGGTCATGCTCATCCAGTGATTGCTGAAGCAATTGCGGAACAAGCTGCAACCCTGATTCATACCAGCAACCTTTTTGAAGTGCCTTGGCAAACTGCTGCTGCACAGAAACTGGCTGAAGTCGCTGGCATGGAAGAAGTTTTCTTCTCCAACAGTGGTGCAGAATCGAACGAAGGCGCTATCAAAATTGCGCGTAAATTCGGTCATATGCAAGGTATTGCGTCACCAAAAATTATTGTAGCTGACAAATCTTTCCATGGCCGTACGCTGGCAACCCTATCTGCAACGGGTAACAAAAAAGTTCAACAAGGCTTTGGTCCATTGGTTGAAGGTTTTATTCGTGTACCGTTTGGTGATATTGAAGCCATTGAAGAAGCTGCAATTAACCATCCGGATATCGTGGCTATTCTGGTTGAACCGATTCAGGGTGAAGGTGGTGTCAACACTGCACCGCAAGGCTTTAGCTACCTAGAAGAAATCCGTCAGATCTGTAATCAGCACAACTGGTTAATGATGCTGGATGAAGTACAAACAGGTAATGGCCGTACCGGTAAATATTTTGCTTATCAGCACACCAATATTGTGCCGGATGTACTGACCACAGCTAAAGGTCTGGGCAATGGCTTCCCGATTGGTGCCGTGATGACTCAAGGTCGTGGTGTCGGTGTTTTGACTGCGGGTAACCACGGTTCGACTTATAGCGGTACTGCCCTGGGGTCACGTGTGGTCTACACCGTGATTGATATTATCCAGAAAGAAAATCTGGTCGAGAATGCCGCAAAAATGGGTAGCTATATTGTTGAGCAGCTACGCAACCAGCTGGCTGACCAGAATGTTAGCGTGCGTGGTTTTGGCCTGATGATCGGGATTGAATTACCTAAAGCCTGCGCAGAACTGGTGGATATTGCCCGTGATGAATACAAACTGATTGTCAATGTGACCGCCGGCTCCGTGGTGCGTTTACTGCCAACCTTGAACATTAGCCAGGAACAGGCCGATCAGCTGGTTGAACGTCTGGTGAAAATGATCAAAACGTTCCTGGCTTAAGCCGCGTGTTGATCTCAACAGATCTCTATCTGCATAAAAAAGCCGCATGATGCGGCTTTTTTAATTTCTGAATTGTTATATTTTATGAGGCTTCCTGGTAAATTCTGCCGCCAGGTAACTGACAAAAATACTGTTTTAAAGCATCCAGACAACGATGCACTTTCATTGGCTGCTGCTCACGTTTTGGCGTAATCGCATACAATGTAAAGGTCGGCAATTTCCATTCAGGTAATACTTCGACCAAAGAACCGTTAATTAAATCTTTTTGTACATCTAGATATAAAAGTCTCGCGATTCCGTGCCCTTGTAAACATAATGATTTGGCAATCAGAACATTATTTGTGGTGAGGCGAGAGCTCATGTCCAGTCCGACCACTTCACCCGTACTGGCGTGATGAAATGAAAAACTGGCATAATTTTTCATCAAATTTACTGGAATCAGGTCATGATTTTTTAAATCTTCAGGACGTGACACCGGTGTGGTCTGGTTCAGATAACTTGGTGATGCCACCAGAACCTGCTCAACGCGCGCCAGTGGCACTACATTCAGCTGACTATCTTCAATTTTTGAACTCATGCGCAAAGCAATATCTATCCGACCTTCAATCAGGTCAATAAACTGATTGTCCGCTTCGACATGTATGGCTAGGCCACGATGGGCTGACATCCAGTGCGACAATGCCGGAATGACATGATTCGCACCCAGTTCCGGGGTGGTTGCGATACGCAAATCACCTACCAGGTCATCGCGTAATTCATTAATGCGTATTTTACCACGCTCCGCAGCGGCGAGCATTTCCTGACAGCTGTGGAAAAAAGCTTGTCCAGCTTCAGTCAAACTCAGTTTTCGGGTGGAACGGTGTAACAGCGTTACTTCCATTTCATTTTCCAAAGAACGAATTTGCTGACTTACAGCACTTGTGGTGATACCGAGTTCACGCGCAGCGCCACTAAACGAGCTTTTTTCAACAACACAAGCAAATACACCCATTGCTCGAAGTTGATCTAACATAAATTTCCCTCTGAACTTATGAGATGCTCCTACCTTTGATAAAAGCAACTCATTGTATTATACGGTGAAATTTACGTTTTGCACTTAAAAAAATTAATTTATTGGTAAAACATTAGTCGGGTTGATCGGCTTGCCATCAAGGCGGACCTGGAATTCCAGCATGGTGCGGGTGGTGCCCGATGAGCCCATTTCGGCAATTTTCTGCCCTGCTGCTACATTTTGTCCACTATTCACGTTAAGTTTACTGTTGTGTGCATAAGCGGTGATATAGCCATTAATATGCTTAATTAACACCAGGTTACCGTATTCTTTCAGGCCATCTGCGGCATACACCACCTGCCCGTCTGCAGCTGCAAAGACCGGATCACCCACATTGCCGCCATAACGAATCCCTTTCACATTCGACGCTAAATTGAAGTTTTCAATTACTGCACCATTGGATGGTTTCACCCAGCGTAAAGAACCTACGGTAGAACTCACTGTCGGCGCCGGAGTAGTGGTTCGTGGTGTGGTTGTGGTCGTCGTGGTCACCGGTGCGGTCGGTGCTGGCGTAGTTTTTGGAATAGCAATGGTCTGACGCTGGATTGGTGCTGGCTGCGTTACCGGACGCGTTGTGGTGGTACGCGGCGCACTGCCACTTTTCAGACGAATTGACTGGCCCACATAAATCCGGTACGGCGCGGCAATATCGTTCATTTCCGCAATACTGAGATAACTTAAACCATAACGTGCTGCAATGCCGCTTAAAGTATCACCTGAGCGTACGGTATAGAAATTTGGCGCAGCCGCATAACGTGCAGAATTATGTACTTGAGGTTTAGACGCACAGCCACTGATGATGAGCGTAGAAATAACGGCTGTAGATACAAATAAAGTTTTCAACAATGTTGTCGGTGCTGCAAATAAACGACCGTGTGACACCAAAGGCATTAATCTTCCTCTCTACATCTTAAATGTAATTATTGAACTGCGCTAAGATTAACAAAAAAGCACCGAAAAAGAGTTTCAGACGGTACTTTTTCACAAAGTTATAACATTCTTTACAGGGCTGGACTCAAGCTGTCATGCAGATGCCCCAGAATATCGTAATTGGTCGCATCCATCTGAATTGGGGTGATGCTGACATAGCCATTGGCCACAGCAAAGAAATCCGACTGGATTTCACCCACATCTTTACGCGGGTCTGCAACGGCTTCTCCGGCCAGTCCAATCCAGTACACCTGACGACCGCGCGGATCGACATGGCTGGTAATCGGTTTAGATTGACTACGACGGCCCTGATAGGTAATTTTTGCGCCTTTTAATTCCGCCACATCTGGAATATTAATATTCAAAATGTGGCGTGGCGGCAAGGTTGGCAAGCCGTTGGCAATAAAATCATGCACCCACTGCGCGGCAACTGCATAATCGGCCGGATGCTGATAAGCTCGGACATTAGGGCCAGCCAGTGATACAGCTATGGCCGGCTGCGTCATTAAACGCCCTTCAAAAGCAGCACCAACGGTACCTGAATACAGTACATCATCACCCAGATTGGCGCCGCTGTTAATCCCGCTCACCACCAGATCAAATTCAAAATCAAACAGGCCATTCATAGATAAATAGACACAGTCTGCCGGAGTGCCATTCACCGCCCAGATATCTTCAGCAATCGGAATTGGACGTAAAGGACGATCTAAGGTCAAGGCACTGGAAAACCCGCTACGCTCACTTTCTGGCGCGACAATTACCACACGGCCCAAAGGTTTTAATGCGTGTGCAAGCGCCTGGATCCCTGGCGCAAAAACGCCATCATCATTGGCAATTAAGATATTCACAAATTTACTCTTCAAATTAAATAAATGACCGGTCAGCACATTTCATTGAAATATAATGAGAAGTATATATATTTAGTGTCGAACTTCCATCAATAAAAAGTGTGTATAACATGATTCGTCGCTTATCTGTACGTCGTTTACTGGGGCTTGGTTTTGCGGTAATTCTCTCTCAAGCGGTCAATGCTGAAGGCTTGACGGTAGAAGAAGCCAATACCATTGTAAAAGAAGACATTGCTGCCGCTCAGGTGATGGCTGAGGTTTGTCCGGCCATTATTGGCAAAAACGCCAAACTGGATAACAATATTCAGGCCTTAATTGAAACTTACCTGGCAGACTTAAAAGGTCAGACTTTAAGCTACAGCGCACTACAGGCCGATGCTGAATATAAGAATATTCTGATTGAAGCACGTGATGCCGCCAAAGAAACCACGGCAGATGAACAGAAAACTGTTTGTCAGGATGCTGCTACAATCGAACTGTAAGTTTGCGCTGACGCACCATCTTTATATCAAGAGTAATCAGCATAGGTTGATTGCTCTTTTTTATTGCATTTCTGATTTGGATTTTTAATTTTGAGTGTGTGTCAGCCTGCTCAGATACACTTCTTTTCTTTTCATTCTGTCAAAAATCATTAAGCTTATGGGCATGTGGTATTTTTAAGTTTCAGGTCTATTTTTTTATGTACATTTCCCAATTAAAAACGAAATCTTTGCAACTTCTGGCTGGTATCGCCATTACTTTGGGTTTGGGGCAAACCGCACTGGCACAGAATGAAAATATTGAAGTCACGCCACTTCAAAAAGTCACCCAGCAGGAACTGGCAGCCATTTATGTATTATCTGAAGTGTGCCCAGCGTTAATTCAGGACAAAGACCAGGCCAAATTTAACCAGGGCTATGCCAAACTGGCCAAAGAATATATGCCGGCAGAAAAAGATCCGGTTGCCGCTTTACAAGCCCTAAGCAAGCAAAAAAGTTTTAAACCGATGCTGGTTGAAGCACAGGCCGATGCCAAAAAAGCTGGAAGCCAGAAAAATAAAGCCATTTGCCAGGAATTGACCGCGTACAGCAAATAAAACTATTTGGTTACAATACTTTTTCCAATAAGCCGATTTCTCCCATAGAAGTCGGCTTTGCTTTATCCTAAAATGCTAGCCTCTTTTGTGCATATATCAAGTATTGGAACACCTAGAATGACTCGAAAAAGCGCCCTTGCTGCCTTACTCCTCCTACCAAGCTTTTCTTATGCAGCAACTGTTTTATCCAATCCGCCAGAACTCAACAATAAATCTTATGTTTTAATGGATTATGAAACAGGGCAAATTCTTGCATCGAAAAATGAAAATGAAAAACTTGCCCCGGCCTCAATGACCAAAATGATGACCAGTTTCATCATTGAACAAAAACTATTGAAGGGCGAGCTCACGGAAGATGAAAAAGTTCGTATGAACGAATCTGCATGGTGTCGTGGTAGTAGCACAGAATCATGTATGTATGTTCCGCTGAATGGCACTGCAACTGTACTTGAAATGCTGCGTGGAATTATTGTTCAGTCGGGTAATGATGCTTCTAAAGCCATGGCGGAACACATTGCCGGTAATGAAGGCACCTTCGCGCACATGATGAACGAAGAAGCTAAAAAAATTGGCATGACCAACACCCAGTTTATTAACTCGACTGGTATGCCAGCAGACGGCCATTATTCAACTGCCAAAGATATGGCAACCTTGGCCCAGCACATCATTAAAGATAGTTCTAAATACTATCCAATTTATTCAGAAAAAGAATTTACCTTTAATGGCATCCGTCAAGGCAACCGTAATGCCCTGCTCTATACAGACCCAAGTGTTGATGGTTTAAAAACCGGTCATACCAATGAAGCCGGCTACTGTTTAACGACTTCTGCAAAACGTGGCCCAACGCGTCTGATTTCTGTGATTTTTGGTGCGCCAACCATGCAGGAACGTGCGACACAAACACGTGAATTGCTGGCTTGGGGTTATGCCAACTTTGAAACCAAAAATGTACAGCCTGCAAATCAGGTCCTGGCCAAATCTAAAGTCTGGTTTGGTCAGTCGGATGAAGTACAAATTGGTCTGGCTGAAAACTTTAATGTGACCATGCCTAAAGGCAAAGCCAATGAAATTAAAACGCAATTGGTGGTTCAGCCGAAATTGACTGCGCCGCTACAAAAAGGCCAAGTCATTGGTAAATATGTCGCAAGCTTAGATGGTAAAGTAATTGCTGAAAAACCACTGGTGGCTTTAAACGCGGTTGAAGAAGCTGGTTTCTTCTCACGCCTCATTGACCATATCAAGCAGTTCTTTAGCAACCTGTTCTAAGTTTAAGGCACAACTTTAGACTTAAGTGAAGGCACTCATTCAGCGAATGGGTGCTTTTTCTTTTATACTATTGTCTTGATCATTCCACTTTTACGAGCAGATCACCATGAGCCAGAACATTCGTCCTTATTTAGATACCCATCCACAGATTGATGATTCCTGTTATATCGACCCGATGGGTGTGGTCATTGGTGATGTGGTATTAGGCGAAAATGTCTCGGTTTGGCCGTTTGCCGTAATTCGCGGGGATGTTAATTCTATTCGTATTGGCAACAACTCGAATGTACAGGATCATGCCATGCTGCATGTCAGCCATAAAAATGCCGATAAACCGGATGGCTCACCGCTAATTATTGGTGAAGATGTTACCATTGGCCATCATGTGACCTTGCATGGCTGCACAATTGGTAACCGTGTTCTGGTCGGAATTAACACCATTATTCTGGATGATGTGATTGTTGAAGATGATGTGATGATTGGCGCGGGTTCTTTAGTACCACCACGCAAGCGTTTAGAAAGCGGTTATTTATATGTTGGCAGTCCGGTACAAAAAGTACGCCCGCTAACCGATAAAGAAAAAGCGTTTTTGCCGTATTCAGCGCAGAATTATGTGAAGGTGTCGGGGAATTATAAGTAAAATTGGATTTCGCATAAGAGGTTTTATGTTAAATAAATTAGAAGATTGAAAAGCGAATTTCTATTAAAATATAGATAGAAAGTAGTTATTCATTTTCAATAATTTTGTTTTATATTAGAAAATACATTATTTAATGTGAGGGATATTTTGTTAGTACTTCATGAATTTGTTTATAAAAGATTAAATAATTTGGTAGGCTATATACATAATAAAGTATACCAAGGAAGTAATAATCGTAATCGCTATAAATTAAATAATTATATTTATGTTTGGTGGCAAGAAGATAAAATAGTTAGAGTTTTTGATACAGAACAAAAAAAGACATTATATATATTAGGTGATTCAGAGAAACAACTAGTTGTAATTAACAATATTTTAGAAATTGGAAATTATAATTTTTATACTGATGTTTCTCAAATTCTTGAGAATAGTCTGAGAGCTACTCAAGATCCCAAAACAATAGAGGTCTATTTAAAAATAGGTGATTTAGAAAGATATTTAAATTCAAGTGTCAAAACACTTTTTTCAATGACTCAGCAAGGAGGAGAGCTTAACCGAATTGAATTAAACGATTTGGGGGCTAATGACGTTGTTGAAATGGTTGAGACAGGCATTTTATATTTCGTTTTTAATGGAAGAAATGCATGGCATAGTACATGGATACAAAAATACACTGTTGGGTGTATGCATACAAATTTTCAATCAGCTAAGGATTTTGTGGAAAGAAAGAGAGTTCAGGGTTCAGTTTTTTATATTAAACAATTACCATGTTTAATTTTTAAAAGCAAAAATAAAAAAATATATATAACTGAAATAAATAATAAGAATCCTTTATGTGGATATTCATATATGGATATTAATAATATTAAATCTGAAGATAAATTTAACAAAAAAAGTTATTTATTAAATGGTAAGTTATTAAAGGATATTTTATTAAGTTTTGATATAAATAGTAACTTTTGGAATCGACAAAAACCAAGTAAAAATTCATTTTTTATTTTTTATTCAGTTAATCATGATTTATATAAAACAGAAGATATACCTTCAGAATTGAAAATTTATAATTCTGTATCTTATGGTAAAAATAATAAATTGGGCTGGCATTATAAAAAATCTCTATTGGATTCCTCGGCCATAAAAAGATTACATGAAATTTACAAGACCTCTCATGTGACAGATATTTTATATTGAAATATTAACAATTTTTACCAAAGTTTTAATAGTCTAATCTTATTGATTTTCAATAATTTTATTTGCAATTGAAATGAATCAACTAAATTAGGTGTCAACTTTTTCTGATGGATCTCATCAGATAGCTGCATAAAAATATTTCTAATAGTTATGCCCGCATCCTTTTGTCCCATACTCAAAAGTTCAGAGGATGCTAAAAAAATAGGTTGAATATCTTGAGACGTCATTCCCCTAATATAGGTTTCATCATAATATTCAATACTTCTAAGAACTCTAAGACACTCTCTTTTGATTTCTTCTATGATCGCATATCTAGAGCAAATGATCCCTGTATAGATTCCGCTAATAATTCCACTAATTATTCCTACAAGAATGCTCAAAACTATATCCATATAAAACCTAATATGATTAAATTTTTATCTATTATCATATCCTGAGCTATTTTGAGAAAACTTTGGCTATTGTCTTAGTAATTAGTTTTTAAAAAATCTAAAATTAACATAATACACCTTATACGAAATTATTTTTACTTCTCTTTTTAAATCAGCATATTAGCTCATACTAAGAAGTCAAAATCACCTGATTTGGACTTCTTTATGGATTTCTCATGTTCCACGCTCATTATTAAGTCCTTGTTTCACACAATTTTTTACTCAAACTCAAAAATCATCTTCTCCAAAGAAATCCCCTTCCCTCATAGCCACATCCCCCTAAATTTTGTAGAATATGCGTTTTACCCCATGGTGCTTTTTTATGACCGCTTGGACTGCGCATGTGACTGTTGCCACCGTTGTTGAAAAAGACGGTAAATTTCTGTTCGTAGAAGAACAGACTGAAGGCGTTACACATACTGTCTTTAACCAGCCTGCAGGTCATGTAGAAGCCGGTGAAACCATTATTGAAGCAGCGGTTCGCGAAACCCTGGAAGAAACCGGATACGATGTACGTATTCAGGCTTTACTGGGCATTTATACCTATACCCCGCCCATGTTTCCAGATCGTACCTATTACCGTTTCTGCTTTCTGGCCGAAGCCATTCACCATCATGCAGATGCACAGCTAGACACTGGTATTGTCCGTGCCGTCTGGATGAGCCCGGATGAACTGCTTGAATCGGCCCGCGCCCGCAGTCCTTTGGTGATTAAAGCCGTACAGGATGCTCAGACCGGACAAAAATATCCTTTATCGCTCATTTACGAGCACCAAAATTCTCCCTTAATTCATAGTGTGGATGCCTAATCCTATGCAACAACGTGTCATCGTCGGTATGTCAGGTGGTGTAGATTCTTCTGTTTCTGCAGCACTCCTCCTTCAACAAGGTTATCAGATTGAAGGATTGTTCATGAAAAACTGGGAAGAAGATGATGGCACGGAATACTGTACAGCCATGGAAGATCTGGCCGATGCCCAGGCCGTATGCGATAAAATTGGCATCAAACTGCACACTGCCAACTTTGCCATGGAATACTGGGATCGGGTTTTCGAGCATTTCCTGGCAGAATACGCCGCTGGCCGTACCCCTAACCCGGACATTCTGTGCAATAAAGAAATCAAATTCCGTGCGTTTTTAGATCATGCCATTAACCTGGGTGCTGATTTTATTGCAACGGGTCACTACTGCCGTCGTGGTGAAACCATGACCAACTCTAAAGGTGATCAATATGCACCTTTATTGCGTGGTGTCGACAACAACAAAGATCAGACTTACTTCCTGCACGCGGTGCATGGTCGTGAAATTAACAAGACCCTGTTCCCTGTCGGTGAAATTGAAAAGCCACAAGTACGTAAAATTGCAGAAGAATTGGGCTTGGCGACTGCAAAGAAAAAAGACTCCACCGGTATCTGTTTTATTGGTGAACGCCGCTTTAATGACTTCTTAAAACAATATTTACCCGCACAACCCGGAAAAATCGTGCTGGAAGATGGCAAAGAGGTTGGTGAACATCACGGCTTAATGTACTATACGCTCGGTCAACGCGGTGGTATTGGTATTGGCGGCATGAAAGGTGCAGCTGAAGGTGCGTGGTTTGTACTGCATAAAGATGTAGCCGGCAATCGTCTGGTGGTTGGTCAAGGTCATGATCATCCACTGATGCAAAGCACGATTCTGTGGAGCGAATCCATTGATTGGGTCGCAGGTGAACAGGATATTCCTGACACCGGTTTCCGCTGCACGGCAAAAACCCGCTATCGCCAACCTGACCAAGACTGCGTATTATTTAAAGATCCAGAAACACCAAATGGTGTACGTGTTGAATTTGATCAGCCACAACGTGCAGTAACACCAGGTCAAAGCGTGGTGTTCTACGCAGGTGAAGTGTGCTTAGGGGGTGGCGTGATCCATCATACCAATGCCCCTCACCCGGATTTTGTTTAAAGGATTGTTTCGGCATGACAGAGTTACCGTTTCAACAGCCTCGAACTCTGAATGTTCGCCAGAATCGTGCTTTGGCCCTCGCTGCTGTGTTTCAGGCCACGCAGCTGACCCATATGACCGCACTGACTGGCCGACAAAGTATTGGCGATAGCGGTAACTTTTATCTGGAGCGCCTGATTCAGGCCAGCCTGAATATCCGTCCAAGTAATAATCAGAGTGGCCAAACCTTAGACTTTTTTAGTCAGCTGGCCGATATCTCCCTTGGTTTAAAAACCCTCGAAAATAGCATTACCCATCCGTTTACCACCTCACCCAAATCCAGATTACCGAAAATGTCCAATGCCAAGTTGCCGATGTCCTATGCCATGGCGCTGCTGCAACTGGAAAAGAAAGTCTATAGTAATCCGCAATTTGTTGAAATTATTGAGCAATCCCAGCAAAAAATCTTAAAACAGCTGTCCTTTTTTGATAATAACTATTTACATCCAAGTATTCTCGCCAATCTTGCCCAAACCTATGTTGATACTGCTGGACAGATTAATCCGCGGATTATGGTGCGTGGCAATGCCGAGGCCTTTAAAGATTCTGCCCATACCAACCGTATTCGTGCCTCGCTATTTACCGGCCTGCAAATGGCACATTTGTGGCGTCAACTCGGTGGCAGCTCATGGGCGATGATTTTTAGCAAACGCAAACTGCTTCAAGATATTCAGGATCTTGCCCGTTTACAGTATCAGGTGGTCTGATCTGTACGGACATTTGTTTTAGGTTTAGTTCCAAAGTTTAAGGAATCGTTATGAACGCTTTAACTGCACTTTCTCCATTAGATGGACGTTATGCGAGCAAATGTGATGCTCTTCGTCCTTTCCTTTCTGAGTTTGGTTTAATCCATGCTCGTGTGACTGTTGAAGTGCGTTGGTTACAAGCGCTTGCGAACCGTCCGGAAATTACTGAAGTCCCAGCTTTTTCTGCAGAAACCAATGCGGCCTTAGATGCGATTGTGGCAAATTTCTCTGAAGAAGATGCGAACCGCATTAAAGAGATTGAACGTACCACTAACCACGACGTTAAAGCGGTTGAATATTTCCTGAAAGAAAAAATCGCCAACATCGACGAGCTGAAAAATGCCGGTGAATTCATTCACTTTGCTTGTACTTCTGAAGACATCAACAACCTGTCACACGCGTTAATGCTGAAAAACGGCCGTGATGTACTGGTTGCATCTATGCAGCAAATCATTGACTCAATTGTGGCGCTGGCTGAAAAACATGCTGATCAACCCATGCTGTCTCGTACACACGGTCAAACAGCTAGCCCAACCACTTTGGGTAAAGAAATGGCCAACGTGGCGTACCGTTTAGCGCGTCAAATCAAGCAATTCAACAATGTTGAACTGCTGGGTAAAATCAACGGTGCAGTGGGTAACTACAACGCTCACCTGTCTGCCTATCCAGACATCAACTGGCCTGCACATTCACAAGCATTTGTTGAATCTTTAGGTTTAACTTTCAACCCGTACACCACGCAAATTGAACCGCATGACTATATGGCGGAACTGTTTGATGCGCTGCGTCGTTTCAACACCATCTTAATCGACTTTAACCGTGACGTTTGGGGTTATATCTCGCTGGGCTTCTTCAAACAAAAACTGAAAGAAGGCGAAGTCGGTTCTTCAACCATGCCGCACAAAGTCAACCCGATTGACTTCGAAAACTCTGAAGGTAACCTGGGTATTGCCAATGCTGTTCTTGCGCACCTGGGCGAAAAACTTCCAATTTCTCGCTGGCAGCGTGACTTAACCGACTCAACTGTACTTCGTAACATGGGTGTTGGTTTTGCACAGAGCTTGATCGCATTTGAAGCCTGCTTAAAAGGTATTGGTAAACTAGAACTGAATGCTGACCGTATTCTGGAAGACCTGGACAATGCACAAGAAGTATTGGCTGAACCGATTCAAACGGTTATGCGTCGTTACAACGTTGAAAAACCATACGAAAAATTAAAAGCGCTGACTCGTGGTCAAGCGATGACTCGCGACATGATGGTGAGCTTCGTCAACGGTAACGAACTCGAAGCTGTTCCGGCTGCGGATCGTGCACGTTTAGCTGAAATGACCCCTGCGTCTTACACCGGTAATGCCGCTGAACAGGCAAAACAAATTAAAGATTTGATTGCTAAAATCTAATGAAATGATTTGAGTTTTTCACAACATCTTCTTTCTTCCTCTGGAAGCAACATAAAGAGGGTGTAATTTTGAAAAACTCAGCATCAAAAAGCGAAGCTCCGGTTTCGCTTTTTTATTATGATAATTACAAATCCCAATCCTATAACCAGAATGATCGACTACCAATTACAAGCCAAACATTGGCTGATGCTGGTCCTGTTAGGCCTGACCATGCTGCTTGCCAGTATCAACCCGATGGAATTTTCAGCCTATGTGCTGCATCAGGTTGGAACGGTCATCATGCTAATTGTGCTGCTACTGCTCTTCAAAAAAGTCGGTCTAAGCTTTTCGAGTTTTGTTTTCTATCTTATCTTTCTGTTGATTCATATTTTAGGCGCACATTACCTCTATTCTTATGTGCCCTATAACGACTGGCTGCTGCATTACTTCGGCTTTGATTTAAACCAGTGGCTGGGCTGGGAACGCAATATGTATGATCGCTTTGTGCATTTTGCCTATGGGGTGCTGCTCTACCCGCTGTTTTTCCGCTTACATCGGCTGAGCTTTCCTAACGCCAAAGACTGGATGATCTTTCTGCTGGTCGTGCAATGGGTCATGAGCAGCAGTTTGATTTACGAATGGCTGGAATGGTTACTCGCGGTAACCCTCTCCCCGGAAGCGGCTGAAAATTATAACGGTCAGCAAGGCGACGTCTGGGATGCACATAAAGATATGCTCCTGGCTACGCTCGGCGCGATTCTGGCAGGAAGCTGGAGCTTATACAAAGACAGAAAAAAAGCACTCGATTGAGTGCTTTTTCATGTTTCAGGACAAAATTGGATTAGAGCTTAGGATCGCGCATTTGCACCAGATTGGCACTGGCTTTGCTTAAAGTATCCATCACCTTGTTAATGACCGCAGGCACCAGAGAATCGGCCACCTGTGCGGCTTGTAGGCCGAGTTTTTCACCCAAGGTTGGCTTGCGACGGGTTTCAATGACATAAACATCATGCTGTGGCAATAACCCTAACAGGTATTCATCTGAGGTTTGCAGTTTATCGACCAGGTTCAGATCGGAAGCATCCTGACCATACCAGTGTTCACCTGTAGCGACTTTTTCTACATTGAGCTGCGGACGGTACTTTTCAACAAAGTGCTTGAACAGGCTGTGAGTTTGTTGCAACTCTTCTTCAAACTTGGCCTTGCCTTCTTCGGTATTTTCACCAAACATGGTCACGGTGCGTTTGTATTGACCAGCCGTATACAGTTCAAAATCTATATTATGCTGTTTTAGCAGGCGGTTAAAGTTTGGCACCTGTGCCACCACGCCAATTGAACCGACAATGGCAAACGGTGCAGAGATAATTTCATTGGCGATACAAGCCATCATATAGCCACCGCTGGCTGCGACCTTATCAACACAGATGGTCAGATGAAAACCAGCATCACGCAGACGTACCAGTTGTGCAGCGGCTAAACCATAACCATGTACCATCCCGCCCGGACTTTCCAAACGTACCACCACGCGGTCACGTCCAGCTTTGGCTGTGGCCAGAATTAAGGTAATTTCTTCACGCAGATTCTCTACCGCAGAGGCGGCCATATCCCCTTTAAAATCGAGTACATAAATTTTCTGGTTATTCTTTTTACGCAGGCGTGCCTCTTTGGACAATTGCTGGCTAAATTGCAACAGCTCCAGTTTGGAGGCCGTAGTCTGCGCTATTTTTTTTCGTTGTTCGTTAATACGCGCATTTAAATGACGGATACGAATTTCGGCAGGTAGTTTTGGGGAATGAAATAACATATAAAAATCTGTTCTCAATTTTATTTTGGCTAAGCTTTAGATGAGGGCGGATATTGAGAATTCAATATTAGCGCATTTATTTGCTTAATTTAATCCACTTCCGTGTTAACCGTAGTGTCATTTTTGCAACAACTAAAAAATACA
Organism: Acinetobacter sp. YH12117; assembly: GCF_013418865.1. Taxonomy (NCBI): domain Bacteria; kingdom Pseudomonadati; phylum Pseudomonadota; class Gammaproteobacteria; order Moraxellales; family Moraxellaceae; genus Acinetobacter; species Acinetobacter sp. YH12117. Next base: position 5,903 of record NZ_VPBF01000002.1, on the reverse strand, counting down.
GCCCTGTTGAACAGGACGGGATTTTTAAAAGCTGGGAAAGCTCAACATTAAAACCACCAACTGGATAGCAGATGGAATGATCTGCTCCGGATTCAGCCCTTCAAACTGAAATCTATTTTGAGCTTTGTTTTAAGCGTGTTGATAGATGGATAATCCACCAGATCCGCTATGCCCCTCCCCCTACCCCTCAACCAGAGCCATAAAAAAACCGCAAATATTGATTTGCGGTTTTTTGATATACAGCGGTTGGCAATTAACCAAAACGACCTGTAATGTACGCTTCCGTTAATTGATGGTCTGGTTGAGTAAAGACTTTTTCAGTCGAGTTCACTTCAATCAGATCACCCAGGTGGAAATATGCGGTACGGTCTGATACACGCGCTGCCTGTTGCATCGAGTGCGTAACAATCGCAATGGTGTACTGGGTAGACAGCTCAGAAATCAGTTCTTCAACTTTTGCAGTTGCAATCGGGTCCAGTGCAGAACATGGTTCATCCATCAGAATCACTTCTGGTGAAACCGCAATGGTACGCGCGATACATAAACGTTGCTGCTGACCACCTGACAGACCAGTACCTGGCTGGCTTAAACGGTCTTTGACTTCATCCCACAGACCAGCTTTACGCAGGCTGTTTTCAACAATTTCTTCAAGATCGTATTTGTCACGCGCCAAACCGTGCAGTTTCGGGCCGTAAGCCACGTTTTCAAAAATTGATTTCGGGAACGGGTTTGGCTTCTGGAACACCATACCCACCTGAGCACGTAGCAACACCACGTCCAGGTTCGGATCATAAATATCCTGATTATCCAGCATGACTTTACCGGTAACGCGGCATGAATCAATGGTGTCATTCATCCGGTTTAAGGTACGAAGGAAAGTCGATTTACCACAACCTGATGGACCAATGAAGGCAATGACTTCATTTTCATAAATGTTCAGGTCAATGCCTTTAATTGCTTCAGATTCACCATAGAACACATGAACATCGGAGGTGCTGAGTTTGACATTGTTCGATTTGGCTTCTTTTTTGCTCGCCGCCTGGGTATCAAACTGAGACACAAACGAAGTTGCAGGCTGTTTGTGTTCTTCGCCTTCGGTTGACGTAAATTGTGTTTGCTCTGGATTCACTGCTTTATCCTGTTCTAAGGAATTCGGTTTGTCTGTGCTTAATACAGTAGTCATATTTTGCCCTCAATTACCAACGTACTTCAAATTTCTTACGTAACCAGATCGCCAGACTGTTCAGGCCGATCATGAGTGCAAGAAGTACGATAATGGCGGCAGCGGTACGTCCTTCAAAGAAGTTACGCAATTCATTGCCCTGCCATAGGAAAATTTGTACCGGTAATGCGGTAGATTGATCAAATGGAGATGCCGGTACGCTCGCAACGAAGGCACTCATACCAATTAATAGAAGTGGTGCGGTTTCACCCAATGCTTGTGCAACACCAATAATCGCACCGGTTAAAATCCCTGGTAATGCCAGTGGCAATACATGATGGAATACGGTTTGTAGACGTGATGCACCCAAGCCCAATGCAGCCTGACGAATAGATGGCGGCACCGCTTTTAGTGAAGCACGTGTGGTAATAATTACGGTCGGTAAAGTCATTAAACTTAGAACTAGACCACCCACCAGTGGCGCAGATAACGGTAAATGCATCCAGCCAATGAAGATGGCAGCGCCCAACAGACCAAATACAATCGATGGAACTGCGGCCAGGTTGTTAATGTTCACTTCAATAATATCAGTAATGACATTTTTTGGTGCAAATTCTTCCAGGTAAATTGCAGATGCCACACCAATTGGAATCGAGATAAAGATCACGATCAGCATCATGAACAATGAACCCATGAAGGCACCAGCCAAACCAGAAGTTGCAGGCGAACTACGCGAGTCCGGGCTGACAAAGATGTTGGTATTGAAAGTATTTTCTATAATACCTTGGGCTTTCAGATCATCTGCCAGCTGACGGATTTCCGGGCTTAGCTGCTGCTGTTCTGCCGGCAGGTCACGGTCAATATTGCCCGCAAGCCATACATCTACATTGGCATCGGCCAGAATTTTCACTTCTTTGGTTTGACCAATCAGCGATGGATCTGCCAGTACCATATCACGTAAGCGATAGGTTTCAGAACTGGTGTACATGTAGCCTAAATCATCACGCTTGGCTTCAAGCGCCGCATCTTTAGCCACAATACCGTTAACGATAAGTGCATCCCAATCAACCATCCCCATTTCAGTCTGCCAGGCAATCATACGGTCATTAAATTGTGCCGGAGATTCACCTGCCTGCTGTTTTGGCTGGGCGCCCACATTAATAATGCTTGGGTCAAAGTAGACTGGCACTGCCATACTGCTTTGCCAGAATGCCGGTAAACCTTTGGCCAGAATACTGCCGAACAGTAACACGACAAAGAATAAACCTGCCAGTACCGAGGCCAGACCAAACATACGGAAAGTGCTTTCTTTACGATGGCGTTTTGCTAACGAGCTTTCAATTTTCTGTTTACGTTGTGCGCGTAATTCAGCGGCCGCCCGTGGATCAAGCGGTTGTTGATCCATTGAAGTAGTATTTGAAGTACTCATTAGTCGTATTGCTCACGATATTTACGCACGATGTAAAGTGCCACAATGTTCAAACACAGGGTAATAACAAACAGGGTTAAACCTAATGCGAACGCCACCAATGCCTGCGGACTTGCGAAGTCGGTATCACCGGTTAACTGGTTAACAATCGTCATGGTCACGGTTGCAACCGCTTCTAGCGGGTTGGCATGTAACAACGGACTGTTACCTGCGGCCAGAACCACAATCATGGTTTCACCAATTGCACGAGATGCAGCCAGCAAGAAGGCACCGATAATCCCTGGCAAGGCAGCCGGCATCACCACTTTACGAATGGTTTCCGACTTAGTCGCACCCAGACCCAACGAACCATCACGTAGAGCACGTGGTACCTGGGTAATGATGTCATCAGATAAAGACGATACAAATGGAATGATCATGATGCCCATTACCAGACCGGCAGTTAAAGCACTGGTGGCATTGATATCAATACCCAGCAGTGCACCGGCACTTTTCAGGAATGGACCAATAATCATTAAGGCAAATACACCATATACAATGGTCGGAATACCGGCCAACACTTCAATGGTTGGTTTTGCCCAAGAACGGAATTTCGGAGATGCATACTCTGCCAGGTAAATGGCAATCATCAGACCAATAGGTACTGCAACCAGCAATGCAATCGCACTGACCAGCAAGGTTCCCCATAACAGTGGTAACAGGCCATATTCACCATCGGCACTACCGGTGGTACTAAAACCTGGGTTCCACTGGGTACCAAAGAAGAAGTCCATTGGGCTGACGAAGCTAAAGAAGCGCATGGCTTCCCCGAACATCGACATCACGATACCAACGGTGGTCAGAATGGCCACACCAGAACAGAGGGCTAAAGAAATGTTAATGATCTTTTCAACCTGGTTACGGGCACGGTACTGTTGAGAGACACGTTTTTTCGCCCATAGCAAACCAATTAACGCTGCACAAATCACAACGGCCAGTTTGATATAAGAACCAATGGTTTCAAATTTTGCTAATTGTTCAGCAGCTGCCAGTTCATAGGCGGCTGGTGTATCGGTTACACCAAAGCCAGAAGCCAGTGCTTGCACACGGTCTACCAGAACGCTGGTGCTGGCTGCATTCAGGTTGGCAGCAACATCTGCCGGTACATGACTCAGTACCACCTGTTCCAAAATGGTTGGTTCAACCAGATTCCAAACAATCAAAATTAAAAAAGCAGGGATCGCACACCACAACGCCACCAACGCACCATAATAACCAGGGCGTGAGTGCAACATTGCAGAATTATTTCCCTTACCTGCTAGGTTACGGCTTTTGCTTAACCCGATTTGATAGGCTATGGCAATAATTGCCAGTAACACACCTATGAGTAGCAGATTCATGTATTCTCCACCGTTTTTTCAATTTTCATTATTTGAAAAAACATTTCTCTTCGCAAAAAGCTGATGGCAGGAAACCCTGCCATCAGCTGTTTTAACCACAATTATTTAACTGCTTTACCTGCTTTGAAGTTCGCCAGGATTTGCGCACGTTCTTTGTCAGATAAAGAGATCAGACCTGCTTTGTCTAACTTAGAACCTTTACCAGATACTTTCTTGCTTAAGAAGAATTCTGTGTACTGTTGTAAGCCTTTGATTGATTTCAGGTGCTCACCTTTCACGTAGAAGAACAATGGACGTGAAACAGGGTAAGAACCGTTCAGGATTGTTTGCTCAGATGGCGCAACGTTGTTTACAGTTGCAACACGTAGCTTGTCACGGTTTTGGTCATAGAAACCTAGACCGAATACACCCACTGCACTTGGAGAAGTTCTTAAACGTGCCAGTGTTTCAGTGTAGTCACCAGCGATTTCAATCACACGGCCATCTTTACGGAAAGTTGTACATGCTTTTTTCTTCGCATCTTTGTCTAATGCTTTGATTGCTGCATAAGCTTCACAACCTGCATCAACCATTTTCTCCTGGAACACTTCACGTGTACCGTGGTTAGATGCTGGAATTACCAGAGTAATTGGTTCATTTGGAAGTGATTTGTCAATCTGGTTCCAACGTGTATATGGGTTAGCAACCATTTTACCTTTCGATGGAAGCTCAGCAGCCAAAGCAGCAAATACATGGTAAGGTTTTAATTTATAAGCAGCTTTGTTTGAGTTTGACGCGAATACGATACCGTCATAACCAATTTTAACTTCTAAGATCTGGTTCACGCCTGCTTTTTTACATGCAGCGATTTCTGAATCTTTAATTTGACGAGATGAGTTTGCGATATCAATTGTGTTATCGCCCACACCGTTACAGAACTGTTTCAAACCACCTGAAGAACCGCCAGAACCAACAACAGGCGCTTTGAATTGTGGGAATGTGTTACCGAACTCTTCTGCTACAATACTTGCGTATGGCAATACTGTAGAAGAACCAGCGATTTGGATGGTGTCACGAGCTGCGTTCGCAGTTGTTGCTACAGCTGCCCCAGATAGTGCTAATGCAAGTGCGATATTGGTAAAGCGCATTCTGTTCTCTCTCAATTTATGCAAATTCGGAGTACGCCACTTTTTATTAAGTTTTGTACTTATTTCGTTATGTGCATTGTGAGTTTAAAATATGACAATAAAGTTACACCTTTATGACACTTTAATGATGTTTTATTTTGCAGCTTGTTTTTATAATTTCTAAAAGCCTGCTTTATACCAAAATATTAACTTAAGATAATGATTTTAATAACATTTAACTACCTTATTAAAATTTCGAAAGATGTCTAAAAAAATATGAAAGCGCTGTAAAAATATGACAAAATGCCAATCCAGCACCGGTTCGCTTTCTTACAATTGTCATAATTCTCTCTGGTTGATGACCACCACCCAATATTCTATAAAAAGCGAAATTGATTGTTTTTCTTAAACTTAATATATTCATCTGTTGCCTGAAACACACGTTATCAGCCAATTGATCACTTCACTGTACTCAGCCACTTTATTCACTTCTATCCCCTTCTTTTGGCCCGTTTGGCTTGTTAACAGATACATGACATTCATCTTCATTTTTTTCAATTCAATGACCCGAGATAAAAAAAAGAGGCCCTATAGGCCATTGCTGTCCCACAATTTTTCACAAGAGGAAGCTCATTTGAGCTTCCTCTTGTTTTATGGGTATTTTATCGGGTGAAAATAAAGCTTTTAAAGTTCTTCTTTCAAACAAATTCACTTGAATTATTCTGAGTAAACGTTGAACTGTCCAACCTGTTTTTCCTAAATGTCGAGCGAAACTCACCAATAAATAGGCGATCATCGCAATCCAGATTTGTGTCTGAATTGCGTTC